>CAYPYM010000305.1:0-4790 GCA_964414435.1 uncultured Ignavibacteriales bacterium
GTCCAGCCAGGCGTTCAGCGAGTCCTCGTTGGCGAATTGCTGCGGCGGCGCATCGTACCGTGGCAGACCGTTGGCGAACATGGCATCCTTTTCGGCGGCGGTCGCTTTTACCTTGTCCAGAATCGCGGCGAAACGGGGATCGGCCCGAAGCGATTCCATATCGGGATCACCCTGAAGCTGAACGGGATCGGCAAAACCGTGGGCCACCGCCGAGTCGAGCCATTTCAGGCCGTCCTCGACATCGCCCTGACGGCCGTAGACGCAGGCGACATTGTAGTGACCCCACTTGCCGTCGGGGATCAACGCCGCCTGCTGTTCGAACAGCACGATCGCGGAATCATAATTCTGGGCTTCCAGCAGATTATAGCCCTGCGAACCGAGCATAGCGTACTGCCCGGCGGTCGCGGTATCGTAGACCGTCGGCAGATCCAGCTTGGCGGTCGCGCCGCCGGAGTTGGCATTGCAGCCGAACTGCACGAGGCCGAATACGGCGACGGACAGGATGAGGAAAGCGAAGGTTGATTTTCTCACGACAGATCTCCTTACGAAATTTATTCAACACAAGATCGCTCAAGATAACGTATGTTCTACGCTTTCACAAGCGCCGAGGTTGCCGGTAACGTGGTTTGTCCTGTCGCCTTACCACCCCGCTAAGTCTCCCGTCGGGGGCGTCTCCCCCCGGTCCGCTTGCCCGGAACCATCGGCGTGATCCCTTGTTACGAGAGCAGTGGAGATCCCCGGCGCCGGTTCCGGAACACGCGGCACGCCGACAACCAACTTTCGCACGGCAAATTGCATATGAATGAATCGGGCGGATCAACCGCCAAACGCATCCTCATTATCGAGGACGATCAGGCACTGGCCGACTTGGTGCGCCTGCACCTGACCGACCAGCACTGGGAGACGGTGCACTGTGCCGAGGGCCGCACCGGTCTCGAGACCGCGCAGGGGGAAACCTTCGACCTGCTCGTGCTCGACCTCATGCTGCCCGACATCGACGGATTCGAGATCTGCCGCCGCCTTCGGGCCGAGCAGGCATACCTGCCGATCCTCATGCTCACCTCGCGCTCGGAAGAGATGGACCGGGTGCTCGGGCTGGAACTCGGCGCCGATGACTACCTGACCAAACCGTTCAGTATCCGCGAACTGATCGCGCGGGTGAAAGCGATCTTTCGACGGATCGAATCGATCGCGCAATCCTCCGGCACCAGCCACGCGGCCGGTTTCCTTCGCATGGGTGAACTGGAAATCGATCTTGAGAAGCGGAAGATACTAATGGCCGGCAATCCGGTTGACCTGACCGTAAAAGAGTTCGATCTGCTGAAACTCTTCTGCTCCAATCCCGGCCGGGCTTACAGCCGTCAGGCGCTGCTGAACCAGGTGTGGGGGTACCAGTTCGACGGCTACGACCACACCGTCAACTCCCACATCAATAGACTGCGTTCCAAGATCGAAACCGACCCGGCCAACCCGCGCTATATCAAGACTGTCTGGGGCTACGGGTACCGTTTCGCCGAACCGGAGGAACTCGATTCATGAAAAATGTCTTTTCCAGTTTCTATACCCGCCTGTCGGCGCTGTTCCTCGTGCTCCTGCTGGTGATGGGCGCGATCTATGTCGCGCTCTCGGTGCGCTCGTCGATAGCGTTCGTCAAAGACTCCGACCAGCGGATGAACGCCAATCTCGCGCACTCAATTGCCGCCGAGATGACGCCGTTCGTGCAGGACAGTATCCACCACGACGACATGGGGCACCTGCTGCACTATCTCATGGTGATGAACCCATATATCGAAATCTACCTGCTCGATTCAACCGGCAACATCGTTGCGTTCTTCGCCGACAACGCCAAGAAGGTCAAGCGCGAACGGGTGTCGCTCGAACCGATCATCACGTTTATCGATCGCGGCCCGACCGAGTCGCTCGAGGGCGACGACCCCCGCGACTTCAACCGGCAGAAACCGTTTTCGGCCGCCCCTATCTCGCTCGGCAACGATACCCGGGGCTACGTCTACGTGATACTCGGCGGCGAGCAGTACGACGCCGCCTCGGCCTCGATCAAAAAGCAGTTCCTGACCTCGACTATCACGAGGGGACTCGTGGTCGCGATTGTTTTCACCGCCTTGCTTGGTCTGTTTCTGTTCTTTTTCATGACGCGACGACTTCGGCGGGTGACCGCCGTGGTATCGGGCTTCAAGGACGGCCGCTACGACGACCGCCTGACCGATCAATCGCAGGACGAATTCGGGCGGCTCGCCGGCGCGTTCAACCGCATGGCCGACACGATCGTGCGCAATATCGATGACCTCAAGCAGTCCGACAATCTCCGCCGCGAACTGGTCGCCAACGTCTCGCACGACCTTCGTACCCCGCTGGCGAATATCCAGGGGTATCTCGAAACGGTGCTGATCAAGCGCGAGACTCTCTCTGACGACGAATTCCGCCAGTACCTCCAGATCAGTCTTCAGAACACCCGCTATCTCAATCACCTCGTGGCCGAGCTGTTCGAACTGTCCAAGCTCAACGCGATCCACGCCGAACCGGCGAAAGAACCGTTCTCTATCGCCGAGCTCACTCAGGATGTCATCATGAAATTCAAGTCGGGCGCCGAGACCAAGGGCGTAACGGTGGACTGCCAGTTCGACAAGTCCGTGCCGCTCGTGTCGGCCGATATCGGCCTGATCGAACGGGCACTGTCGAACCTGCTCGACAACGCGATCCGCTACGCCGATTCGGGGACGGCGGTCACGATTGAGCTGATCCCGTACGACAACTACGTGCGCATCAAGGTAACCGATTCCGGGCCGGGCATTGCCATCGAGGATGTCCCGAACATTTTCCTGCCGTATTATAGAGGGAAGCACAGCGGGTCGCCGAAGACACCCGGAACCGGGCTCGGTCTGGCGATCACGAAGCGGATTCTGGAACTGCACGACAGCGATATCCATGTCGACAGTCAATTGAATCGCGGCACGACCTTCTATTTCGACCTCGCCCGGGCCTGACCCCCCTTTTTCAACATAACACGCGAAAGGTGCGTCACCCTGAGCGGCGTCGAAAGGTGACGGGCGGTTCACCAGAACGCTCCGTCCCTGCCAGTCATGCTTCGACAGGCTCAGCATGACGGTGCAACGTCACCTTGAGCGGAGATCGAAGGCTACAAAGCGGTGATCATCCGGTAGGGGCTACGGACAAGTTCAAAACCGCAAAGGTTGTGACCCACTCAAAGATCTGCAACCCCCTCCACCCGCGCCAGAGCAGAACACACGAAGGGCGATTTGACCGACTCTTGAACCTCTCGTGACAGTTTTGTGATAAACGAATTGTTACAGGTAACGTGAACGCAATCCGAACAACTCAATCTCAACCGCCGCAGCATTGCGCACGAAACGCAAGTCCGGGTCAACCGGCCAAGACTTTCAACAACCTGTAACTCTGAGGTAGTTATGTTCACCAAACTTCTCGCCTTCTCCGCCGCGGTCTGTATTGCCGGCGTCGGCTGCTCCAACCAGACGCCGACCGGGCCGGTCAACCTCCAGTCCGGCCAGCACATTGGTATCGCATCGAATGGAAACGATTTCAACAACTACAGCAACCAGGGCATGGTCACGTTCACGGTTCGGGTCGAAAACGTTTCGACCGACATGACCCTCCCGATCTCCACCGGCGGCTACGCCCCGGTCCTGCTTTCGCCCGGTGTCTGGACCGTCACCCATCACTTCGACCCGCTCTTCAAGGTCGGCCAGTACGATCTCGGGCTCGGGATGGAGCAGCTGGCCGAGGACGGCAACCCGACCAATCTCGCCGCCAGCATGGAAAACGACAACATGGTGATCTCGTCGGGCGTGTTCAACACCGCTGTCGGCGAAACCTCGCCGCACCCGGCCTTCCCCGGCCAGGCGTTCGAGTTCACCGTGAGCGCGCGCCCCGGCGACCGGCTGTCGTTCGCGACGATGTTTGCGCAGTCGAACGATCTCTTTTTCGCGCCCGGTGCGACCGGTATTCCGTTGTTCAACTGGGGTAATCGCCCGACCGATGGCGACGTGACCGGTTACATAACGCTCTGGGATGCCGGCACCGAGGTCAACCAGGAACCGGGGATCGGGCCCGATCAGGCGCCGCGTCAGTCCGGCCCCAACACCGGTGAATCCGAGCACATGCGGGTATGGCCGGTGCACGACCAGTTCACTTATCCGGCGACCGATGCCATGATCAAGGTCACGATCACCCCGATGATGAACCCGGCGGCCTAGAAGCAGCCATTGCCAGTCCCCATTTGCTCCGCCGATGGGCAGGTCCTTACCGGGCCTGCCCGTTTCTTTGTTGAGTGGGATATAATTCGTGGATACCCGCGTTCGCGGGTATGACGGAGTGGGAGGCATTACTCCCGAAGGGTGTCACCCTGAGCGGAGTCGAAGGGTGACGCTCCCGATCGACTGAGCGGCAGTTTAGTCCTTCAACTCCCGCGCCCAGTGCTGCACGAGGATCATCCGCGTCGGCTGCCTTCGATCAAGCTGGGTATTCAATACCATCTGCCGACCGTCGTCCAGAAGAGCCATATCGCCGCTGGCGCGGCGGTAGTCAAACACCCGCTCGATCTTGCCAACCCGACAGATATTGCCACGGCCTTCGATCTCGGCTCTCATGAGGAGCCCGCCCGGCGCCTGGAAATAGATCCGATCCGACTCTCGATTCCAGCGGAGGGCGAAGGCCTGATCGACCGACACCTGCCACTTACTGCTCAGGCCCGGATACGGCGTCACGTATATCTGCCAGTTCTGCGCTCCCGATTC
>CAYPYM010000306.1:0-1047 GCA_964414435.1 uncultured Ignavibacteriales bacterium
TGTATCCACCCTCGGCCCACGGAATATCCGAATCGGCCCAGCAACTGTTCGCCTCGAGCCACACGGTCGTGGCGGTCGCTCCCGGTGCAGCCCACGCGAACAAGCAGTGGCCGATCGAACGGTTTGCCGAGGCCGCCGCCCGCCTTGTCAAATCGCATGATGCATCAATTCTCTGGGCGGTAACCGCCGCCGATGCCGGCCGGATCAGGATCACCGACTATCTGCCGGCGGAGAAGGTCGCGGTGGTACAGGATCTGGCGATTCCCGACCTGGCCGGGCTGATCGCGCGGTGCGCCGTCACCATCGCCAACGATTCCGGCATCGCTCACCTCTCATCAGCGGTCGGAACCCCGGTACGGGCCGTGTTCGGCCCGACTCACCCGGCGCTCGGGTTTGCCCCGGCCGGGCGGCTCGATGAGGTGGTCGAGGTCGAGGAATACTGCCGTCCCTGTTCGCTCCACGGCGGCAAGCCGTGTTTCCGCGACGAGCGGTACTGTTTCACCCGCATTCATCCCGAACGTGTCGCTACGGCCGCCGCAGACGCCCTCTCGGCCGTTTCCGAGGCCACCGGCGCCTTGTTTGTCGATCGTGACGGCACGGTGATCCGGGACAAGCACTACCTCGGCAACCCCGATGAGATCGAGTTCGAGGAGGGCGCGATCGACGGCCTTCGGCTGGCCAAACAGCACGGCTACAAAATCGTCATCCTCTCCAATCAGTCGGGCGTGGCCCGGGGGTACTTCGGGGTCGAAACGGTTGAGGTGATGAACCGGCGACTGCTGGAACTGCTCGAGCGCGAGGGAGTGGAAGTCGACGGCATCTACTACTGCCCGCATCATCCCAAAGGCACCGTGCCGGGCTTCAATGAGCCGTGCACCTGCCGAAAACCGGCGCCCGGCATGGCCGAGCAGGCCGCCGCCGACCTGCACCTCGACCTGCGTCGCTCCTGGACGATCGGCGACAAGCTCGATGATGTCCAGCTCGCCCGCGTGATCGGCGGACGCGGCATACTCGTCCGCAGCGGCTACGGATCGAAACAGGAAACTC
>CAYPYM010000306.1:1057-4789 GCA_964414435.1 uncultured Ignavibacteriales bacterium
GCGTCGAAAGCAATCTTCTCACAGCGGTACAGCGAGTTATAGCGGAGGACTAATGATCAGGGCGGCCGCATACGGCGAAACAACGGGCGAGGGAAAGGTCGTCTGCCGCCTCTGTCCGGCCCACTGCCGGATCGCCGAAGGGAAATACGGCATCTGCGGCAGCCGCTTTGTCCGCGACGGCGCCCTGTTCACCGACAACTACGGCGAGCTGGTCACCCTCGCGATCGACCCGATCGAAAAGAAACCGCTCTACCATTTCCACCCCGGCAGCCGAATCGTATCCACCGGCGCCAACGGCTGCAATTTTAGATGCCTCAACTGCCAGAATTGGATGATCTCGCAGGAGAAGACCCGCACGACGTCGGTGACCCCCGAGCGCCTGGCCGATGCCGCCGGTCGCGATGGCTCAATCGGCATCGCTTTCACCTACACCGAGCCGATGATCTGGTTTGAATACATCCGCGACGCCGCCCCGCTCCTGAAAGCGGCCGGCCACAAGGTGGTGCTGGTCTCCAACGGCTACGTCGATCCCGAGCCGCTCGAAGAACTGCTGCCGCTGATCGACGCCATCAATGTCGATCTCAAGGGCATCCGGCCCGAATTCTACCGCCGCGTCTGCAAGGGGAAGATCGAGCCGATCCTGAACAATATCAGGCGCATCGCCGAATCCGACGTTCACCTCGAACTGACCAACCTGATCATCCCCACCCTGAATGATTCGGATAAGGATCTGACCGACCTGTTTGATTTTATCGCGTCGGTTTCCGACCTGATCCCGCTCCACCTCTCGGCCTACCACCCCGATTTCCGCCTCGATATCGAGGCCACCCCGCCCGAGACCCTGCTCCGGGCTCGGGACCTTGCCCGCGAACGGCTGAAATTCGTCTATCTCGGAAATATCGCCGGCGAGACCGGCGACACCTTTTGCCCTTCCTGCGGTTCGCTCTTGATAAAGCGCAGCGGGTATCGTACGTTGGTGACGGGCCTCGACGGCGCGGCCTGCGCCGCCTGCGGCTTCGCCACCGGAATTGTCAGGTAAGACGAACCGGCTGCCCTGCCGATATCATCGGTAACGCCCGAAATGCACGGATTCGGGGCAATTTCGGCTGAATAAAGCCCGCCCCCGGTTCGTCTAGAATGCATAGGGGAGGGCCACTGCAACCAGGAAGGTAAACCATCCGGTTCCGGCCGTTATCCGCCATGAGACCTGTCTTTGCCTATATAGCCGCCCTCTGTCTGGCCTTGGGCCTGACCACCCTGCTGCCCGCGCCGGCCGCCGCCCAGTTCTACTTCGGCAAGAACAAGGTCCAGTACACCCGGTTCGACTGGCAGGTCATGACGACCGACCACTTCCGAATCTACTTTTATTCCGAAGAAGCCGAGATTGCCCGGGTCGCCGCCGGCATCGCCGAAGACTCCTACCGCGTTCTGGCCGCCCGCTTCAATCACGAGATCAAGGATCAGACGCCGCTGATCATCTATTCGTCGCCGAACTACTTCTCCCAGACCAACGTCATCCCGAGCATCCTCCCCGAAGCGGTCGCCGGATTCACCGAGTTCATGAAAGGCCGCGTCGTGCTGCCCTTCCACGGCTCCTACAGCGATTTCCATCACGTCCTCCAGCACGAACTGGTCCACGTCTTCCAGATGGACAAGATGCGCACCCTGCTCGACCGTCGCGGCCGCGTGACGTTCGCCCACCCGCCGCTCTGGTTTACCGAGGGACTCGCCGAATTCTGGTCGAAGAACTGGGATACCGAGGCCGACATGATCGTCAAGGACATGGTGGTCAACGACCGCCTCTTCACGATCCCCAACCTCTGGCAGGTCAGCGGGACCTTCTTCATGTACAAGCTGGGCGAATCGATCTGCGCCTTCATCGATTCCACCTACGGCCCCGACAAGCTCGTGCGGCTCTATGAAAACCTCGCCACCGGGGAGAACTTCGACGATGTCGTGCGCAATACGCTCGGCGACGATCTCAAGGAAGTCTCGCGCAAGTGGGTGTATTCACTCAAGAAGCGGTACTACCCGGAGATAGATACCCTCGGTCTCCCCGACATGGACTCCAAACGAGTCACCTTCGACGGCTACTCGGTCAAAGGCGTGCCGATCCGCTGGGACGACGGCACCGGTCGTAAGGAGTGGATTGTCTTCAAGGCCAACCGCATGGGCTACTCCGGCATCTACATGACCCCGGCCAGGGCGGAGCGCGGCAAAGAGGTCAAGACCCTCATCAAGGGCGATCGCTCGGCCGAGTTCGAATCGCTTTACCTGATGCGCTCGGGCATCGACGCCAACGACTCCGGCCAGATCGTGTTCTCATCGAAGTCCAAAGAGAACGACGTAGTCTACATCTATGACCTGCGAACCGAGAACATCACCCATCGATTCGAATTCAAGGGGCTCGCCGCCGCCCGCTCACCGCGTTTCTCTCACGACGGGCGGAAGGTCGTATTTTCCGGGGTGCGCTTCTCCGGCTTCTCCGATATCTACGTACTCGATCTCGACGACGGCACCTATCGGCCGATCATGGAAGATATCTACTACGACGTCGATCCGACTTTTACGCCCGACGACGAGGCGATCGTGTTCGTGTCGGACCGGGCCGAAGAAGGGAAGAGCGGTGCGACCAACCTGTTCCGGTTCGGGCTCGTCGACCGGTCGATCACCCAGCTCACGTTTGGCCACTTCAAGGATCAGACCCCCGAGGTCACGGCGCACGGCATCTACTTCTCGTCCGATCGCACCGGCAGTTTCAATCTCTATCGGCTCGAACCCGATGGCGAATTGACCCAGCAGTCGACCTATGTCACCGGGGCGTTTGACCCGCGGCTCGACCCCGACGGCAAGACGCTGTTCTACACCGGCTACCAGCATCTCGGCTTCCAGATCTACCGCATGGATCTCCTCCCGGAGCCCGAGTTTGTCGCCCAGCCGCCGCCGGTCGGACCGGGCCTGTGGCAGCCGATGCAGATCGATTCGCGCTTCGTGAAATCCTCGGTGAAATACAAAACCGACTATTCGCTCGATATCGCCCAGTCGTCGATCGGCTACGATCCGGTCTACGGTTCGCTCGGCGGCATCCAGATGGCCATGTCCGATGTCCTCGGCAACCGCGCCTATTACCTGTTGCTGACCAACACCGCCGGCAACAAGGACGAGCTGCTCAAGTCGTTCAACGTCGGCGTCACCTACATCAACCGCGAACGGCGCCTCAACTGGGGCATCGGCGCCTTCCACCTTTACGACGAATACTTCAACGACTACGACGGCTACTACTGGGAGCGCCAGGCCGGGATCATCTCGCTGTTCAGCTACCCCTTCTCGAAATTCCACCGGGTCGATCTCACCACGGTCGCCCGCTATTCGAACAAGGACTTCGGCTTCCTCAGCACCCGCAACCGCAAGGCGTTCCTGGTTACGAACTACCTGAGCCTCGTCTTCGATAATTCCCTCTGGGATATCTCCGGCCCGATCGAAGGCCGCCGCTACAACTTCACGGTCGGCCTGACCACCCGGGCCGACAGCCCGCGGATCTTCAACCGACTCGCCATGGTTGACATCCGCCACTACCTCCGCATCGGACGGTATTCGGCGTTCGCCAACCGCCTCTTCGCCTATGTTTCCAGCGGGACCGAGCCGCAGCGGATCTATTTCGGCGGAAGCTGGTCATTCCGCGGCTACGACCGCCGCGAATGGTATGTCCGCCACGTCCTGTTCGCCTCGAAC
>CAYPYM010000307.1:0-4786 GCA_964414435.1 uncultured Ignavibacteriales bacterium
TCGTCGTCGCCCTCGCCCTGCTCTTTCTCGGCATCCGCGGCCGGGTCGACCTCGCCCCGATCGACTGGGGCGCCGCCTACTTCAGCCAGAACCGTCTGCTCAATCAGCTCGGGCTGAACGGCGTCTACACCCTCGGTCGGACCCTCTACGAAAAAGACAGCGACCCGCGCCTGAGCTACAAGACCCCCGAACAGCGCTGGCCGTTTGTCGACCTGAGCACCGCGCTTGATACGGTACAATCGATGCTCGCCGAACCGGACGAGCACTGGCTCGACCCGGGCCTCTCGGTGCGCCGCAAGGTAACCCAGCCCGCCTCACCGCTCGGCTTCAAGCCGAATATCGTGCTCGTTATGATGGAAAGTTGGTCGGGTCGCAACACCGGCTGTCTCGGCTCGCCCGACTCCCTCACGCCCCACTTTGATTCGCTCGCCGACCACGGCATCCTCTTCACCAATTTCTATGCCAGCGGCACCCGCACCGAATACGGCCTCTCCGCAACCATTTGCTCCTACCCGAGCCTCCCCGGTCGCTCGATCCTGAAACGCTACAATGCGAAACATCCGTTTATCACCCTCTCGCAGATCCTCCATGGCCGCGGGTATCTCAACGGCTTCGCCTACGGCGGCGACCTCCTCTTCGACAACATGGCCGGCTTTTTCAAAACCAAGGACTACGATCTCGTCCGCGGCGAGGACGACTTCGGGCGGCAGTACGCCTTCTCGAAATGGGGCGTGCCCGATCATCTCATGTTCGGACGGGTCGCCAACCTCATCGACTCGCTTTCACGCCCGTTCCAGCTCACCGTGATGACCCTCTCAAACCACTCGCCGTTTGAACTGCCGGATTCCTCCCTGCGAAGGTATCCCGGCAGCGACTTCCACGACAAGTCGTTTAATTCGCAGATCTACGCCGACTGGGCCCTGAGCGTATTGATCGACTCGATGAAAACCCGGCCCATCTTCGATAGCACCCTTTTCGTATTCACCTCCGATCACGCCCTCTACGGCCCCGACCGGTACATCATCGACCCGAACAATTTCCACACCGCCCTCCTCATCTACGGCCCCGGCGTGATCGGCGACTCGGCCCGGCGCGTCTCGACCTACGCCGGCCAGTGCGACATTCTTCCGACCCTGATGCATATTCTCGGCGGGGATTACGAACAGGAGAGCTGGGGACGGGATATCTTCGATGTGCCCGCTACCGACAACGGGTACGTCATCTACAACAACCTGCACATGAACGGGTATCTCGACAGCGCCGTCTACTACCTGCAGTCGCTCGGGCAGCCGGGCGTGTTGCTGAAAACCTCGCGGCTCGGCCGGCCCGACGCCGACCTGACCGCATCACACCCCGACGAACTGCACCGGGTGGAGACGCGCCTGCACTACTACCTGCAGGCCGCCGAGGAGCTCTCGCTCCCGGAAGACCTGCGCGATCTGCACTGAACCTCACCCCCGCGGCGGCGGAAATCCACCAGTTAGCAGCCCGCCCGATACACGCCAGAGAGAAACACCCGCAGGGTGCGCCGGAGAGAAACACCCGCAGGGTGCGCCGGAGAGATACACCCGCAGGGTGCGCCAGAGAGATACACCCGCAGGGTGCCCGAAGAGGGCAACAGATGTCCACGTCGGTCACTCAAGACTGATCTTTACATATCCGGGCGGCAGATGTCCACATCTGCTGCCGGGGGCGGATAAAGCTATTTCGCCTCACTCTTCGGGGCCACGTCCGACGCCAGCGTTGCTTTCAGCCACACCTCGCGCTTCTCCGGCCGCTTGAATTCGCCCCCGCGCATACCGCCCCGCATGCCGCCGCCCATACCGCCGGGACGGCCACCCATACCGCCGGGGCCGCCGCCGCCGAAATCACCGCCGCCGCCGGGCGGGCGCATCCCCCCGCCCATGCCGCCGCGTTCGCCACCCTCCGGACGTTCTGGCCGCTGGAACTCACCCCAGACCAGACCGACCGAGATCTTTCCGCCGGGGTTCGCCCCGATCCCGTAGTCGCGAACTTCGCTCGGCCTGAGAGGAATCTTGAACTCGTACACGAAAAATCCGCTGTCGACCCCGGCCGCCGCCGAGGGCCCCTCGGCGCCGTCAAGCGGCAGCGGCTTGTCCTCGATCCGGTCCTTGATCGTGCAAACCAACTGCGACACGCCGAGGCTGTCCATGCGCTTCATACGATCCTCGAACCGCGGGTTATCCTGCTCCGGCCGGCGCTCGGCGCGCGCGGTGTCGAGCTTGCGGATTTCCTCGAACGACGGACCCCCGCGGAATTTCAGTTCGAAGTCTTTTTTCTTTTTCCCGTTCGGATCGACATAAAGCGTGATCCCGCTCTGGTGAACGGTCCGGGCGTACATCGGATCCCGGAACCGCAGCATCACATACAGGTTGCTGCTGTCGTTGGCCAGCCCCACCACACTCTCTTCCTTCTCGAGATACCTCGTCGGCACATTCTCCCAGTCGCCCATCTTGCCGTCGACTTTGATCGCCGCCCCCGACCAGGCGCATTTCGAATCGATATCCTTCGCACCGACCGTCGCGCCGCACCCCAGCAACAGGACCGCCGCAAGCGCGACCGTCCCGAGCTTCCGCATTCCTTGCATATATCCTCCAATCAATTGATTACCAACATCTAAGGGTGTCTTACAGACTCCCTCCTTTAGACCGACAATCGCCCCCCGGGGATTAATACGCATCCGGGAAAATCTCGCACTGCAAAAAGTGCCGAATTGAAGCCGCATTTTGCCGGTCACCGTATCTTTTCCCCGCCGCCGGTCGTATATGTAGTCATCAGTCTACTTTACGCCAGGGAATCTGAATCGGTACAATAGCGGAGGAAAAACTCATGAAGAGCGTATTGATCGCCCTGCTCGGCGCGGCGCTGATCGCCGCTGCGCCGAATCCGGGCAGCCTGTTTGAGGCTGTCGACCGCGATGACGCCAATGCGATCCGGGCGTTGATCGCGGAGTCCCCCGACCTGCTTGAAACCCGCGGCGCTATGCATTACACGCCGCTGCTCAAAGCCGCTGCCGACGGCCGCACCGAGGCCGCCCGCACCCTCATCGAACTGGGCGCCGATCTCAACGCCGGCGACAACGAAAACACGTCGCCGCTCGCCAACGCCGCCGCCGGCGGCCACCTCGACATCGTCCGGCTCCTGCTCGAGGCCGGTGCGGACATCACCGCCCGCGACGACAACGGCATGACCGCCATCCTGTTCGCCGCCTATCGCGGCCATGAAGACGTGCTCCGGCTTCTCATCGACGCCGGCGGCCGTGTCACCGACACGACCAACGCCGGCAGTACCGCCCTGCACGGTGCCGCGGCCTACGGCCACCCCGAGCTAATGCCCCGCCTTATCGCCGCCGGGGCCCAGATCGACAGGGCCAACATCCACGGCTACACACCACTGCTGGCGGCGGTCAGCAGCGGCAATCGCGAGGCAGTCAACCTGCTGCTCGCCGCCGGAGCCAACCCCGCTGCGGTCAACGCCGGCAACGAGGGCGCCATGCACTTCGCGGTCCGGTTCGGCGACACCCTCCTCGCCGCCGACCTTCTCGCCGCCGGGGCGCCGATCGATCCGGTCGGTGAGGGTGGCAACACCCCGCTGGTCTACGCCGTTTGGTTCCGCAACCTTGCCATGACCCGCTTTCTCCTGTCGCACGGAGCCGATGCGACAATAGCCAACGCCGACGGTGAACCGCCTGTCCTCGCCGCCGCCGTCAACGGCGTCTGGGATATGTTCCCGCTCCTGCTCATGGCCGACAACCGTCCCGACCTGTGCGAGCAGCACCTGCATCGCACGCTGTTGCACCTCGCCGCCCAGCAGGGCCAGCGGGGAGCTGTCGAGGCCCTCATCACGCGCGGAGCCAATGTCAACGCCGCCGACATGGATGGCCAGACGCCGGCCGACCTGGCCGCCCACTACGGCAACAGGGATGTCTGGGAATGTCTCAAGACGGCCGGCGCCAAAACCACCGGACCAAAACCGAAATTCGGCAAGTGCCCGATGCTCCATGCCAAATACGCCCCCGGCGAAGCCGCCTTCTGGTATCTCGGTCACTGCGGCTGGGCCGTGAAAACCGCCGACAAGCTGCTCGTGTTTGATTACTTCAATCAGGGGAGTATGCCGTCGAACCCGTGCCTGTCCAATGGTCACCTGTGCGCCGAGGAGTTGACTGACTTCGATGTCTACTTTTTCGTCACCCACGAACACCGGGATCACTTCGACAGCACGATCTTCTCGTTCGCCTCGAAACTGCCGCACGTCACCTATATCTACGGCTTCGATCCGAACGAAGTGCGCGCGCCGGACCAGCCGGAGTACTCCGGACCCGCCTTCACCCTCATGCGCCCGCATGAAACGAAAGAGATCAACGGCATGACGGTAAGCACGATCGAGGCCAACGACGCCGGCGTGGGGTACTACGTCGAGGTCGACGGCCTCACGCTGTACCACGCCGGGGATCACGCCGGATGGCGCGAGGGCGAACGCGACGGCTTCGTCAACGAGATCGACTGGCTCGATCAACGCAGCGACCGTCTCGATGTCGCCTTTGTGAACGTGACCGGCTGCCACGTGCAGGATACGGTGGCGTTGAACGCTGGCAACCTCTACACGATCGAAAAGCTGTCACCGGCGGTCGTCATCCCCACCCATGGGCTCAACATGGAATACGTCTACAAGACCGCAGCCGATCGCATCCACGCGGTGTACCCGGCCGTGCAGGTGCCCTGCCCGAACTGCCGCGGTGATCGTTTCGTCTACCGAAACGGTAAAG
>CAYPYM010000308.1:0-4784 GCA_964414435.1 uncultured Ignavibacteriales bacterium
CGACAGCGGCTACGCCGAAACGGTCGACATCTGGTTCGAATTTGCCGATTCGACCTACCGGTTCGGCCTCGGCGATGATTTCCCCGTGCCGGCGACTACGGAGCAATATGCCTACGGCTACGGACCGTTTGTGGCAACGGACAGTTCGGTCTCATTAGAGGGGGCGACCGACAAAATCCTGCGTCCGGCAGTCGTACTTACGGGGCTCTTTCAATATGACAGTACCGGCGATACCCTTCGGCTGGCCCAGGCGCAAACGTCATTTCCGTCGGGGCTGCATACGGTTACGCTGGTTCGGCAGGAGTGATTCCGCTTGCCCCGGCGACCTCCCGGGGCTACCATCCGACATGACCCTCAAACCACACGCCCTCGTTGTCGGCGGCACCGGCATGCTCTCCGAGGTCTGCTTCCAGCTGGCGCGGCAGGGGTATGCCGTCTCGGTGCTGGCGCGCGGCCGCGAAGGGCTTATCAGCCTGAAAGAGCGGTTCGGCGCCAACAGCCTCTCGTTTAACCCGATCCACGTCGACTACCGCGACGGCAAGCGGATGCGGGCGCTGATTGAGGCGGCGGTGATTACCTGCGGACCGGTCGAACTCTGCGTAAGCTGGATCCATTCCACCGCCCCCGAGGCGACGAGAATCGTTGCCGAGGCGATCGACACCGGCCCGGGCGTCTGCAGGTTCTACGATCTCAGGCCGAGCCGGACCGGCGCCCCCGACGCCCCGCCGTGGCCGCGGGAGATGGAGATCGCCCCGATGGAGTTTGTCGAGTATTACGGTGTTACGCTAGGGTTTATCGTCGAGACGTCCGGTTCGCGGTGGCTTCGCAACGATGACATAGCGCGCGGGGTACTCGAAGCGGTCGCGAGCGGGCGGACCTTTTCGGTGATCGGGACGGTAACGCCGTGGGAGGCGCGCCCGCCGCGGAGCAGTGATCCTTCCTGACCCTTCGGGTATCCCGTCCTTCCCTGACTGAACAACATGTCCCGCTTGTGCGTCATTGATAACAGACCGACCGCTATCGGTGGTCGCCCCACCTCACCTACCTTCCTCGCCGTCGCCAATTTCACAAACGCAGGAGACGCATATGCGGACATTCTTCGGACTTTCTACGGCGGTGCTTCTGTTGGCCCTCGCGGCCTGCAGCACGGGCGACCGCTACTATCCGCTTGTGACGGAAGATGTAGCGGCGGATCTCGAAGGGGAATATTTCGGCTACGCCAGATTATACAGCTATAGCGGCGAGTGTCTGATGATCGACTGGCTGGAACTGACCATTCGGTTCGATGCCAATGGATTCGAATACCGCGGGGTGGGCTTCTACAACTTCACCTGTGAGGGGAACGGGCTGTGGGCCGCGAAGCGTGACAGTCTCACTCTCACCTTCACACGCCGGGCGGACGGTTTCTTCGATCTACCCTCGGACTTCGGAACGATCAGACTCGGGGTAGAGCGCAAGGGAAACAAATTCGCCCTGGTCTGGAAACGGGAGCATGAAGAATCGGAGTGGCTGGAGGTGATGGTCGCGTATCTCTCTCCCGATTCGACTCTCCGATGGCAGCATGTCGACTGGGACACGGTCCGGGCTTGACTTACAGCACCGCTTTGACCGCCAGGCCGATCAGGATCAGCCCGCCGATCACCCCCGCCACCCGGCCCAGGCTCCCCCCCACCACCCGGCCGAACACCAGCCCCATGATGGTCATCACCGCCGCCACGGCGCCTATAACGAGACTCGGCGCCAGAATCTGCACGCCGACCATGGCGAGCGAAAAGCCGGCCGCGAGGGCATCGATGGAAGTCGCAAGCATGAGCACGATCAGGCTCGCCCCCCGGGTCGGGTCGCCGTGCCAGTGACGGCGTCCCGGGTCCTTCTGCTCCCAGATGAGCCGCGCGCCGATCGTGAAGAGCACCACCGCCGCCACCCACACCCCGAACGAGCCAACCCAGCCGGCGAGGTAATTCCCGGCCAGCCAGCCGACGATCGGCATGCCGAACTGCATGAAGCCGAAATGCCACGACAGCCTGAAGATGGTCCAGGGATCGAGGTGGCCGATCGTGATACCGACCGCGATGGCGACCCCGAAAGCGTCGAAAGCGAGCGCAAACGCAAGGGCGATAACGTTGAGAGCGTCGATAGCTGATTCCGCCTTTCGCTCCGTGAGATCAATTGGAAATCAATAAAGCCGCTGTAGCCGTTGCGGGCAAGCCGGTTCGGCCGAAAATACCCGATTTTTCGGAAAATTCAGTCAGAATTTGACCTGAATCAAGGGAACTAAACCAAAAAGGTGCAGTTATTTCGATAAGAATGTTTACAAATTGGTAATGATTCGGTATAATAGATCGAACAGCGACATTTTGACTTGATTGACGGATTCGAAAACAGAGGATTTGACGCCATGAGAATATCATCGCTTGAAGAATACGGACTCCGCTGCATGCTGGCGCTGGCCCGAAAAGGGCCCGACGGACAGCTCTCCATATCGGAAATCGCCGAGATGGAGGGCCTCAGTGTGCCGTACGCCTCGAAGCTCCTCGCAATTCTCCGCAAGGCCAAACTGGTCAACGCCTTACGCGGTCGCGGCGGCGGTTTCTGCGTCAGCCGTCAGCCCGCCCACATCACCCTGCTCGAGGTCCTCACGGCGCTGGGCGGCCCGCTGATCGATCCGGACCACTGCACCCGCTTTTCGGGGCAGCTCGACGAGTGCGTCCACCACGACGATTGCTCGGTTCATCACGTGCTGGACAGCCTCGCGACTTTTATCGGCGACATCCTCGAACGGACCACGCTCGACGACCTGGTCAAGGCCAGTTCCGAGCGCAAGCTCCGGCACCCCGGCCTGATTGCGGCCGAGTCGCTGATCGGCGGAATGACCGCCGGGACAGCAACCATGGAAACGAACGACAATAACGATACTCAGACTGTGTAAGGGAAACTCCCATGTCGAATACCAAACCGATATTCAGTTTCAAAGACGTCCACGTGGAGGTCGAGAACAAGGAAGTTGTCAGCGGCGTGTCGCTGGAGATCCGCCCCGGCGAAGTCCACGCGATCATGGGGCCGAACGGCTCCGGCAAATCGTCGCTCTCGAACGCCCTGATGGGTCATCCGTTGTACCACATCACCAGCGGTGAGGCCACGCTCGACGGCAAGAACCTGCTTGAGATGGAAGCCGATGAGCGCTCGCGCGCCGGCCTCTTCCTCGCCTTCCAGTACCCGCTGGCGATCCCGGGTGTGACCGTCGCCAACTTCATGCGGGCGGCGGTGCAGGCGCATCGCGGCAAGGATGCCGACATGACCGATTTCCGCAAATTCTTCCTCGCCAGGATGAAGGATCTCGATATCGACAAGAGCTTCGCCACCCGGTACCTCACCGACGGTTTTTCGGGCGGCGAGAAGAAACGGATCGAGATTCTCCAGATGTCGATGCTCCGCCCGAAAATGGCGCTGCTCGACGAGACCGATTCGGGGCTCGATATCGACGCCCTCAAGATCGTGGCCGAGGGAATTAACCGCTACCACGATGACACCAACGGGGTCCTCCTGGTCACCCATTACCAGCGCCTTCTCAACTACGTCAAACCCGATTTCGTGCACGTCATGTCCAAGGGACGTTTCGTCAAGTCGGGCGGTCCGGAACTGGCGCTCGAACTCGAGGAGAAGGGTTACGACTGGCTCGTGACCGAACCCCGCGAAACCGCGGAGGTGTAACCATGACCGACGCAGCCAAGAATCAAAACGCCGACCTCGCGACCCTGAACTCCGATTACGCCACCCGGTACGGATTTCACGATCCGGTCGACTATTTCCATAAGGGGGCCAAGGGGATCAACCACGAAGTGGTGGAGATGATCTCGCAAATGAAGAACGAGCCGAAGTGGATGTCGGATATCCGCCACGAGGCGCTCGACATCTTCCTGGCCAAGCCGACCCCCGGCTGGGGCGACACCAAACTGCTCAACGAGATCGTCTTCGAGAATATCTACTACTTCATGAAGCCGATCGAGAAGCAGGGGCAGTCGTGGGACGATGTCCCCGAGTATATCAAGAAGACGTTCGACAAGCTCGGTATCCCCGAAGCCGAGAAGAACTTCCTCGGCGGGGTTTCGGCCCAGTACGAATCGGAAGTGGTTTACCACTCGATGAAGGAAGAGCTGAAGGAGCAGGGGATCATCTTCCTCGACATGGACTCCGGCCTTCGGGAATTCCCGGAGATCGTCAAGAAGTATTTCGGCACCGTGATCCCGTCGAACGACAACAAGTACGCCGCCCTCAACACGGCCGTCTGGTCGGGCGGATCATTCATCTACGTGCCGCCGGGTATCGATGTCAACATCCCGCTCCAGGCCTATTTCCGGATTAACGCCGAGAACATGGGCCAGTTCGAACGGACGCTCATTATCGCCGACAAGGGCTCGCGCGTGCACTATATCGAGGGTTGCACGGCGCCGGTCTATTCGACCGACTCGCTGCATTCGGCGGTGGTGGAACTGATTGCACTCGACGACGCCTATATTCGCTACACCACGATCCAGAACTGGGCGCGCAATATCTACAATCTCGTGACCAAGCGGGCCTCGGCCTACAAGGGCGCGACGGTTGAATGGGTCGACGGCAATATCGGCTCGCGCCTGACGATGAAATATCCGTGCATCCAGCTGCTCGGTGAAGGCGCCCGCGGCGAGATCCTCTCGGTGGCGTTTGCCGGAGTCGACCAGCACCAGGATGCGGGCGCGAAGGTGATTCACGCCGCCCCGAATACGTCGTCGCGGATTACGTCGAAG
>CAYPYM010000309.1:0-3882 GCA_964414435.1 uncultured Ignavibacteriales bacterium
ATGTTGTCGCGGAGATAATCGAAGCCGAATTCGTTGGCGGTGCCGAAGGTGATGTCGCAGGCGTACTGCTCGCGCCGCTCCGCGTTCGACATCTGGTTCTGGATCACGCCGACCGTCAGGCCGAGGAAGCGGTAGATCTGGCCCATCCACTCCGAGTCACGACGGGCGAGGTAATCGTTGACGGTGACGATGTGCACGCCTTTGCCGGCGAGGGCGTTGAGATAGGTCGGCAGGGTCGCGACCAGCGTCTTACCTTCACCGGTGGCCATCTCGGCGATCTTGCCCTGGTGCAGGACGATGCCGCCGATGAGCTGAACGTCGAAGTGGACCATGTTCCATTCGATCGGCTGCTCGACCACGTCCCAGGTCTTTCCGACATGGCGCCGGCAGGCGTCTTTCACGACGGCGAACGCCTCGGGCATGATGTCGTCGAGCGTCTCGCCCTCGTCGAGCCGGCTTCGGAATTCGTCGGTTCTGGCGATCAGTTGCTCGTCGGTCAGGGCGGCGAGCTTCTCGTAGTGCGCGTTGATCTCGTCAACGAGCGGCCTGATCTTTTTGACGTCGCGATCGTGTTTTGTCCCGAATACGGTCGTAATAATATTCTTCATAGCACTTTACATTTTGGTTTACGGCTTAAGCTTACAGCATACAAAAATCCGGCGGCCGGTGCAACTTGAGTCTTCCCCGGACGGGTGCCCTCCATGTGCTTGTACGCTCGGCCGGCGAAATGGTTGACCGGATGCGCTACACGCGACGGCCGGTGAATCGGGTGAATCACCGGCCGCGTCGCGCCGAAATCTAAAGCATCTACTACCGGCGCTGGCCGAATATTCGGAGCAGCAGGATGAACAGGTTGATAAAGTCGAGATAGAGGCGCAGGGCGCCGATAATCGACTGCTTGCGGCCGGTGTCCGACTCGGTGTTGCCGGCGAGGCTCATCCGCTTGATCATCTGGGTGTCGTAGGCGACGAGCCCGACAAACACCAGGATTCCGATAAACGTCACGGCCCAGTATACCGCCGGGCTGTGCAGGAAGATGTTCACCACCGAGGCGATGATCACGCCGATCAACCCCATGAAGAGCAGGTTCCGTATCGAGGTGAGATCCCGCTTGGTGAAGTAGCCGTAGGCCGACATCACGCCGAACGTGCCGCCGGTGATGAAGAAGGTCGACGCGATCGATTCACTGGTGTAAATCGCGAAGAGAATCGAGAACGTGACCCCGGTGAGCGCGGCGTAGCCGAAAAACACGGCGGTGGCGAGGCCGACTGACATTTTCTCGACCCGCACGACGAGCCATCCGACCAGAACGAGCTGGGCGATCACCAGCCCGAAAAAGAGCAGACGGTTCTGCATAACCGCCGTAATCAGGCTTTCATCGGAAGCGATGGTCATCGCCACGAAAGCCGTGGTGGCCAGGGCCAGCGCCATCCAGCCGTAAACCCGGGTGATAAAACTCCGCTGGGCGGCTTCGACCTGCGGCATCGTATAGGCGGGAGCGCCAATATTCGTATTCATACTTTCCTTTCCTCCTCTGCCGGACAAGGTCCTGTTTGTCGACATGTATAGGCAGCCGGCGCGTATCCGGGAAGTTTTATTTCCAGAACGACTTCACCAGGCTGCTTAACTTAAACAGGTCACCGGGGTCGCCGGTTTCCGCCATAAACTGGCCGATCAGCGAGCGGAGAAACTCGCTGCGAACGATCCGTCCGGCCACAAACTCGTTCAGGCGTCGGCTGCCCAGCCATTTCTCGGCGGTCTCGTACCCGTGATAACGGGGTTTGAGACGGCGGAGGGCGGCGGTGTACTCGGCCAGCTGCCCCGGATTGCCGGCTGTCAGGCTTTCGCCAATTGTCTTCGCGGCCGCCAGCCCCGATTCCATCGCCTTGCCGATTCCCTCGCCCGTGAACGGGTAGGTCGTGCCGGCCGACTCGCCCACGATGAGGCGGCGGTCCGAAACGGCCCGAGCGATATCGGGCAGACCGCAGCGCAGCGACGCCCCGGCGATTTTGCCACGGGTGCCGCCGGCCATGAGGGCGGCAGCCGGTGCGAACCGTTCCAAAAACGTGGTCAGGGTGCGCTTGAGATGGTGACGCCCGTCGATGACAAAGCGATACGACGTCCCACAGCCGACATTGTAGACAAATCGACCCGAATCGTTCTGACCGAGCGGCACGACCCAGCCGTAGCCGGGAAGAATCGAATCATCGTAGGCGATAATCGTGCTGGCGATGCGATAGTCCGAGTTGACATAACAACGGATCGCCACCGCGCTCGGATGGGGGTCGCCCACCAACCCGGAACGAGCGGCGGTATCGACCACGGCGCCGGTTGCGATGACGGCGATGCGGGCGGTGAGCGGCTGCTCCGACTCGGAGATGGTAACGCGAGCATGTTCGTTGTCTGATGCCGGCTCGATGTCGACGACGTTGGCGCGGGCAAAAAGGACACCGACCTCGACCGCCGCGCGGGCCAGTTCAAAATCGAGACGGCGGCGCTTGAGACTGAGGAAATCGCCGGGGATCCCGAAACTGCGACCGCCAGGACTATACACATCGATGTTGTCGGTGCAATGGGCGAGCGCCGCGACACGGTCATACAGGCCGACCGAGCGCAGCAGCGAAATCGAATCGGCGATGAGCAGATCGCCGCAGACCTTGTGACGCGGGAACGCTTCCCGGTCGAGCAGGAGGACATCAAAACCCTGCTGCGCCAGGTAACGCGCACAGATCGACCCGGCCGGGCCGGCGCCGGCGATGATGACGTCGCGGCGGCGGGACGGAAGAGTCTCGAGCGGCTGCTGGATCGGTATCGGTTCGGATTCGTGCATGGGCGTTACCTATTCTCCGACGCCACGATAACAGGGTGGACATCACGGGTCAATCAATTTCGGTCGTCCCGGGCGGTGCAACTAATTCGCTTGATGCCGGATTCGCACGGGGGTACATTAGGTCAGAATATGGCAGAAGCACTACAGGGAATCGTGGTGGCGACGCGCGGCCGCCTGTTCGAGGTACGGCTGGCCGACGGGCGGCATATCAAATGCGAGGTGCGCCAGAAGGTGAAGCATCTGGCCGACGCTACCACGCCGGTGGCGGTCGGCGATGATGTCACGGTCAGTCCGGCCGGGGACAAACGCGGGGTGATCGAGGAAGTGATGGAGCGGCGCACCGCTTTTTTCCGCCCGATGAAGGGGATCGAAGGGAAAAAGCAGGTGATCGCAGCCACTCTCGATGTGCTGGGCGCGGTCGTCTCGATCAACATCCCGCCTCTCAAAACCGGCCTGATCGACCGCTTTCTGATTGCGGCGCAGCTGGGCAGCCTGCGGCCGCTGGTGATAATCAACAAAATCGATCTTGAGCCGCCCGACGATCTGGAACCGATCATATCAACCTATCGTTCTATAGGATATAAAGTTATGCCGGTGTCGGCGGAAAGCGGCGCCGGCCTGGATGAGCTCAAGGAGGAGCTGATCGGACACCGAACACTGTTTGCCGGCCACTCAGGAGTGGGAAAATCTACGCTGTTGAACGGCCTGATTCCGGGGCTGGATCTGACGACGCGGGAAGTGTCCACCTACTCCAATCGCGGCAAGCATACGACGACCAGCATTGAGATGTATGAACTTCTCAGCGGCGGCTTTGTGGTCGATTCGCCCGGCCTCAAGGTGATGGGGCTGTGGGAGGTCGATGCCGAGGACCTGCCGTATTTCTATCCTGAATTCGGGAAATTCGCCGAACTGTGCCGCTTCCAGCCCTGTTCCCACACCCACGAGCCGGACTGCGCCGTGATGGCGGCGGTGGACGCGGGTCAGATTCAATCGTTCCGTTACGCCAATTACCTGTCGATTGCAGAATCACTCTAATCCGCCGTTCGATTGGG
>CAYPYM010000309.1:3892-4736 GCA_964414435.1 uncultured Ignavibacteriales bacterium
ACTGAACGGAAACCGCTAACCGGCCGATACATAGAAAGATAGTATGGCGTCGACAAATATAGAATTTCGGGTCGGACTGATCATCCTGCTGGGCGTCCTGATCCTGGCGGCCTCGCTCTACTGGCTGCAGGGATACAAGCTGGAACAGAACGCCCAGGTGGTGAGTGTCCGCTTCAACGACGTTGGCACGCTGGCGATCGGCGATCGTGTGACCGTTTCGGGGGTACGTGAGGGGAAGGTCGACGGTCTGCAGTTGACATCGGACGGCGTCCTGGTGCGGATCCTTCTGTACAAGGATGTCGTGCTGAAGAAGGATGCGCGGTTCGTGATCCGCAACCTCGGCCTGATGGGTGAGCGCTTCGTCGCGATTTACCCCGGAAGCGACAGCGCGAAGTATGACCTGTCGAAAGTTGCCGAGGGTCAGTACGACCCCGGTCTGCCCGATGTTATGGGCAAGCTGGGCGAAATGGTCAGCGAACTTCGGAATCTCATGCATTCGTTCCGCCAGACGATCGGCTCGGATTCGACCATGGGCCAGATCAACCGGACTGTCGGCAACATCGAAAAGGTGTCGTCGTCGCTCTCCCAGTACCTCGACCGGAACCAGGGGAAACTGGACAAGGCGGCGACCAACTTCTTCGAGGCGACCAAACGACTCAACGCCTTGATAGCCGATAATTCCGACCGGATCGACACGACCGTGATGCGGTTCGATGACATGTCGCGGCGGCTCGACCGGTTTACGTACCAGCTCGACACGCTCTCCAGCGCCGCGCGTGAGTTCGCCGATATGCTGAACAACCCCGACGGTTCGTTGCAGTTACTCATGGAAGATCGACGCCTG
>CAYPYM010000310.1:0-4730 GCA_964414435.1 uncultured Ignavibacteriales bacterium
CAGATGGTCATGAACCTGATAAAGTTTCGTATAATTCTACTCAGGGCCAATGGATGAAACAAAAGGCTCTTAATTCAACAGCTAAATGGAAGATTGCAGTTTTTCATCATCCAGCGTATTCTTCAGATAGCAAGCACGGCAGTGCTTCATTTATGCAATGGCCTTTTGAAGCTTGGGGAATTCATGCTGTAATGTCCGGGCACGCCCACACGTACGAAAGAATCTTGAGAGATGATAATAGTGATGGCGATAGTCTTGTTTATTTTGTTAATGGTCTTGGAGGTGCGGATAAGTATGGCTTTGGAACACCAGTTGCTGGGAGTAAGGTAAGATACAATAGTGATTGGGGGGCAATGAAGGTTAGTGAAACTCAAGACGAATTACTATTTCAATTTTTTACAAGGACAGGAATTTTAATAGATTCGTATTCAATCAAAGACATAAAAGTGGGGATTAATGAATCAAATTTGATTGCTGATTATAAATTATTTCAGAACTTTCCTAATCCTTTTAATCCAACAACAACAATTATGTATAAAATACCTAAAACTAGTTTTGTTGAATTAAAAATATTTGATGTTCTCGGCAGAAAAGTTGCAAAGTTGATAAATGATAATCAGACTGCTGGAAATTATTCCGTCAAATTTGATGGCTCTGGCTTATCCAGCGGGATTTACTTTTATCAACTTAAGGCTGATGATTTTATTTCAACTAAAAAACTTATCCTGATGAAGTAACACTAAATAATGGTATGAGATTTTTTCTTTGTAGTTCAAAACCCCGAAGTGATCTCCGGGGTTATTATTTTTAAAGTATTTTTAGTCAAATCTTGTGCAACCAGATGTTTTATAAATCTTAATCACTCTTTAGCCTTTTAAATTTTTATAAGCGTCGCTCAGATATTTAATGAAGGCAACGTGTAATCCCCAGTTTAATTTAGCCAAAACTAGCACACTTACAATTTATCCCCTTTTTGTTAACTGTTGATATGGTCGGTACAAAAGTTGATTCTTTAATAACCTATTAAGATTCAAAAAATTAATTGTAGGTATTAAATGCTAGAAATAGTCAAAAATGATGATAAATCAGAATTTAAATTAGCCAATAAGTCAAAATCACAGTTTCAGTTTGAGACAAGGATACATGAATCGTCTCAAAAATTACCACTTTCTATCAGGGAAGCTAATTCAACAGAAATTTTATCTGAGTGGAAACAGTATGTTTTCAATCATCCCTGTTCACATTTTTTTAGTCATCCATTATGGGTAAAGGCTCTGGAAAGTGAATATGGTCGTAAAGCTACTATTCTTGTCTGTTATGATAGTGAATCTAATATAAGAGGTATATTACCTTTAATGCCAACTTTGGGTTTACCTCTTAAAAAGAATGATCTTATTACTAGCCGCAGGTTCTCTGCTTTGCCGCGTACGCCGTTAGGGGGATTTCTTTTTGATAATAAAGCAATTAAACAGATGCTTATAAAAGCAGCCATTGACAAAGTTTCACAAAGCTACGATACCTACTTGCAATTAAAATCATATTCTCCAGAATTAAATGAAGATATTGAAGATTTAAATAGAATTGAGTGGCGCCAATCTTTTTATTTAAATTTACCAGATTATCCAACAAAGATCCGGTTTGGTGATAAGAAACGCCACCATAAAGTAAAATGGGCTGTGAATAAAGCAGTCAATTTAGGAATTACTATAAGAGAGGCAGAGTCCGAAAGGGATTTGAAAGAGTGGTACAAACTATATCTGGAAACAGTGAGATGGCACATGGTAGCTGCGCGTTCATATAAATTTTTCAAATTTATATTTGAAAATTTGATTTCAAAAGGAATGATGAAGATGCTTTTGGCTGAGCATAAGGATGCAGGTGGCAGGAAAATAATCGCAGGATCTATCTTTCTTACTTTTAATGACACTGTATTTTATTCCTTTAATGGAAGAAACCAAACAGGACTTGTGAATCACGCAAATGATTTAATTCAGTGGGAGGCGATTCATAATGCTTGTGCAAAAGGTTTTAAATATTATGATATGGGAGAAGTAAGTGAATGTAATGCAACCTTAGCTCAATTTAAATCCAAATGGGGCTGTAACTCGAAACAAATATATCATTATTACTTTTCTAGAAAAAATTATTATAATATTGGTAAATCAGATATTTCTGACGAAAATAATATTCTCAAAGCGGTCTGGAGAAAATTACCGCTAAAGGTGACTCAGGAGTGGGGAATTTTAACAAACAGATTCCTTTGAGGTAAAATTAAACACTTGTTTAATTTCGTAATTTTTTTAGTTTATAAATATAATAAAAGAAATTTTGTTAAATGGTAAGGATATGATAAATAATACTCGACAAGATTCGCCATACTATGATTTTGCCTCAAGGGTTTTAGATAAGAGAGAAATTCATTCCTGCACATCATCTCTAAAAAAAGCATCGACTGTTTTTTTAAATCAGTTGATAGATTTTCTTTTCCCTCATTTTTCAAGCCATATTTATTATACCGCTAATGACATTATCTCTAAACTTCAGCTACTTGAAAGAGATTTAATTTCATTGTTGAAAATAATGAATGGAAACTCAATTGTGGATATTAGCAAGGTTGCAAATCAATTTATGCTTAAAGTTCCTGAAGTTCACGATATGCTTTGGGATGATGCAACTGCGATATATGAAGGTGATCCAGCGGCGGAAAGTATTGATGAAGTTATTCTGGCCTACCCTGGCTTTATGGCAATTTTAATTTACCGATTAGCTCATGAACTCTTCTTATTAAATGTTCCGATAATTCCGAGAATATTTACAGAATATGCACATGAAATTACAGGAATAGATATTCATCCAGGTGCCGAGATAGGTTCACATTTCTTTATTGATCATGGTACTGGAATTGTGATAGGGGAGACAACCAAAATAGGTAGGAATGTTAAGATCTATCAAGGTGTTACCCTTGGTGCTCTTAGTGTTGATAAATCTATGCTAAAGACAAAAAGGCACCCGACAATAGAGGATGATGTTATACTTTATTCACAGGCAGTAATTTTAGGTGGAGATACAATTATAGGCAAGAACAGCGTTATTGGTGGGAATTCCTGGATTACACATAGTATCCCTCCAAATTCGGTGGTATATAGTAAAATTGAAGTTAAAGTCAGGTCTAATGAAGACTACTTTGATGCAATAGAATTTATAATCTAATTCAATCTTTAATAAATAATTTTAGGATAAAAATGAAGTTCAATAATGTTCTCGAAGCAATTGGAAATACACCTCATATAAGGATCAATAAATTGTTTGGTAACACTCATAATGTTTGGATTAAACTGGAAAAAGCCAATCCGGGAGGGAGTATTAAAGATAGAATAGCTTTTTCGATGATTGAGGACGCTGAAAAAAAAGGAACACTGAAGCTTGGGAGCGTTATTGTAGAGCCGACAAGTGGTAATACGGGAATTGGAATCGCAATGGTGGCAGCTGTAAAAGGATATGAGGTTATTCTTGTTATGCCGGAATCAATGTCTGTAGAAAGAAGAAAACTAATGGCCGTCTATGGGGCAAAATTTGAACTTACTCCTCGCGAACTGGGAATGAAAGGAGCAATTGAGAAGGCTGGTGAAATAGTTAAAAATACACCTAATGCCTGGATGCCTCAACAATTTAATAATCCGGCTAACGTGCAGGCACATGTCAACTTTACAGCAAAGGAAATATTGAATGATTTTCCCGAAGGAATTGATTATTTAATAACAGGAGTTGGTACAGGAGGACATATAACAGGTGTTACTAAAGTATTAAAGCAAAAATTTCCAAATATAAAAGCATTTGCTGTAGAGCCAAGTGACTCACCTGTAATCGGCGGAGGCAAGCCAGGGCCACATCCGCTACAAGGTATTGGTGCAGGCTTTATTCCAGAAATTCTTGATACTTCATTGCTTGACGGAGCAATAGCTGTGAGTAAAGAAGAAGCGTTCAATTATGCGCAAAAAGCTGCACGTGAAGAAGGGCTATTTGTAGGGATTTCATCGGGCGCCGCACTTGCAGCAGTAGCAAAAAAATTAGATGATATCCCTACAGGCAAAAAAATATTAACCTTTAATTATGATACAGGTGAAAGGTACTTATCTATTGAAGGGCTCTTTTAAGTTAATTAAATTTATTTATTAAAAGGCGGATAAATTTTTGAAATAATTTACCTGCATAAAAATAATTAATAACAAATCAGAAAATCGGGCCAGCTCTTTTTTATAAACGTTAAAAATACTTTGAAGGGAAATACATTATTTAAGCTTTACAGCAGTCCCGGAGGCCAGAAGTAATACCATTGAATTTCTTTTATTATAGAATTCAGTATACGAAATATTAACTCCAATTACAGCATCAGCATTTAAATTTAGTGCCTCAATACGCAATTCCCGCAAAGCATTTTGTTTAGCATTTCTAAGAATACTTTGAGCGATTTTTTTTTCACTTCGAATATCATTCTTATCAGAATCGAAAAATTCTTTAAATGAATTTGTTGAAAAGATGTATTCAGCGGAAATCACGTCAATTCTTTCATTAATGGTTAAATCTATTGGATTAGTTTCTGTGGTTAAGATTACTTTATTTCGAAGGTCTTCATCAGAAATATTCTTTGATTTAGTTTCATTAAGGTTGTCCAAAGTATTAGAAAAGATTCTATGGCCCCTTTCATCCACATAATAAACTTCACCATTAGG
>CAYPYM010000311.1:0-4724 GCA_964414435.1 uncultured Ignavibacteriales bacterium
TATCGGAACCGGGGAATCCTCCGCCGGCGTCTATGGGTGTAATCAGGCTCATTACAAAATGACCAGTTCGGCTCTCAGGGCGCCGGCCTGCTTCATCGCCTGGAAGATGGCGATAATATCGCGCGGGGTGGCGCCGATTCGGTTGAGGGCGTTGGCGACATCGCTGAGGTAGACCGAGCGCGGCAGTTCGACCACTCGCGCCTTTTCATCCTGCACGTTGATCCGTGAATCCTGCGTCACGACTGTCTGGCCCTGGCTGAACGGCTCCGGCTGCGAGATAACCGGGGTCGACTGGATATTGACCGTGATTGTGCCGTGGGCGATGGCAACCGCATCGATCGTGACATGCTCGCCGGCGACAATCGTACCGGTGCGTTCGTTGATAACGACGCGAGCCGGGTTGTCCGGAACAATCTGGAGCTGGCCGATATCGGAGATGAACTCGATGCGCGTGTTCGGGTACATGAGCGAATCGGGGATCTCCAGCCGGACGGTGCCGGCATCCTGCGGGTACGCGAGCGTACCGTACTTGATGTTGATTCGCTGGGCGACCCGGTGGGCGGTGGTGAAATCGGGATTGCGCAGACTGAGGTACACCTGTTTCTGGTCGTTGTGATCGGGTGAATCGATCGGCTGCGTGACCTTGGCGCCGTTGGGCACCCGTCCGACCAGGTGTAGTTGTTGAATATCTTGTTGTTGTCGTCGACCTGCACGTTGAAGCCGCCGATCGAGATCGGTCCCTGGGCGATCGCGCGGGCGACGCCGTCGGCGCTGGACAGCGGGGTCAGCAGGAGTG
Source organism: uncultured Ignavibacteriales bacterium (assembly GCA_964414435.1). GTDB lineage: Bacteria > Zixibacteria > MSB-5A5 > GN15 > FEB-12 > JAGNLV01. Next base: position 797 of record CAYPYM010000311.1, read on the forward strand.
TTCCCCCCTGAAGCGACTTGGCGTCGCCGATCGACGAGACGGTGATATCAAAATAGGAGCCCCTGGGCTGGTTGCTCGAGAGGCGGGCGGTGACCATGACTGCCGCGACATTCTTGACCTTGACCTTGTCGGCCTCAACGGTGAGTCCCATCCGCTCCATCATGTTGACGAGCGATTGGACGGTAAACTGGGTGCCGGTTCCGTCGCCGCTGCCGTCGAGTCCGATCACGAGACCGTAGCCGATGAGGTCCTGCTGCTGTTCGTTCTGGAACTCGGCGATGTCCTTGATCCGGACCTTGTTGGCATCGGCGCTGCCGGCCAGCATCAGCACGAGGTTGACGATCAGGATCAGGCCGGTCGGCGTGGCGAGTCTGCTGAGAAGGGTGCTATACATAAAATCTCCTCAGAACAGCCAGTTCAGGAATCGGGTGAAGAAGCCGGGGCGGCTGCCGGTGTTGGCGTTGCCCTTGCCGGCGTAGGCGATCTGGGCGTCGGCGATCAGGTACGAATCGATCGTGTTGCTCGGGGTGACATCGCGCTGACGCACGACGCCGGTGAGGGTGAGCGTTTCGCGGTCGCCGTTGATGCCGACCGTGCGCGAGCCCTGGATGACCAGGTCGCCGTTGGCGCGGACCTCGACCACGGTTACCGACATGCGGGCCCGCAATGATCCCTTGCGGCTGTTTTCGCCCTTGCCGTCGAAAGAATTCGAATTCTGGCCGTCGGCGCCGAACAGCGGAATGAAGTCGAGCGGTCCGATGCCGGGTCCACCGGAGGTCGAGAAGGATGTCGACTTGTCGGTTTTGGTTTCGACCGACTGCGACGCCCGGCTGTCCTCGAAGACGAGGACGGTCAGGATGTCGCCGACCTTGTTGGCCTTGACGTCGCTGAACAGCGACTGGCTCTGGCCGAAATCCTGACCGTGGACCTTGAGGCCGAACGGGATCAGGAGCAGGCCGAGCACTATGAGGATGAATACAAGTCGTTTCATGTCGATTAGCCGCCTTCCTATGGATCGACTTCGACCGCGTTCTGATCGACGACGCGGGCGACGATGATTTTGCCTGAGGAACTGTTCTTGACCTTGACGAAGTCGCCGTGACTTCCCTTCTGCAGCGCCGTGCCGTTGGTGGTGATGCGGCAGAGACCGTCGCTGTAGACGATCGTCACGGTCTGCCCCGCCTCGACATCGGGCGGCGTCTCGACCGTGGAGGTGGTCAGGATGGTGCCCTTGCGAATCATTTTGGCGGTGCGCATACCGGCGACGTCATCGAGCGAGTGGAGCACCTTCTCGTGGAGCTGGGTGATATCCATGCGGCGCACGGTGCAGTTGTCGGGGGTGAGTTGGTCGTGCATGCCGATCCGGTCGGTGGCGACGAGGACATCGGCAAAGCGGGTGACGCGCAGGCGAAGCTGGGCGCTTTCGACCATGCGGCCGTCGCGCTCGATGGTGGCGACGATATTGAACAGGCCGAGCGGTTCCTTTTCCACGATCGGCCGAATCGTCAGTTCGCCCGGTTCGACCTCGGCGGTCTTGAGCCGGTTGTTGAGCACCTCGACGACGCAGGTCGAGCTGTCCAGCCCGTACATCTGCATCAGTTCGTCGACCACCGCCTTATCGGTCGGAGTCGCCGACACGGCGGCGGCGAGGGCGACGATCAGAACAACCAGGAGCATGAGCCTCGATCCGATGAGTCTCATAGTATGGTTACCTCTTGAGGTTATTGGCGATTCCGGCCATATCGTCGGCCGTCTGAATCGCTTTAGAGTTCATTTCATAGGAGCGCTGGGCGACGATCATGTTGACCATCTCATCGACCACGGCGACGTTCGACATTTCCAGATAGCCCTGGTCGATCTGGCCGAGGCCGCTCTGGGTCGGGACGTCGGTGATCGGGTCGCCCGAGGCGCGGGTCGGGGTTGCGAGGTTGCGGCCGAGGGCGGTCATGCCGGCCGGGTTGACGAACCGGGCCAGTTCGATCTGTCCGATCTGCTGGGGGTCGGTCTGGCCGGAGACCATGACTTCGACCGTGCCGTCGGTGCCGACCGAAACGGCGGTCGCGTCCTGCGGGACGCTCATCTGCGGCAGGAGGAAGTAACCGTCGCTGTTGACGATTTCTCCCTCGCCGTCGATTTTGAAGGCGCCGTCGCGGGTGTAGCCGGTGGTGCCGTCGGGGAGCTGCACCTGGAAGAACCCGTCGCCGTCGATCGCGAGATCGAGCGGGTTGCCGGTCGGGGTCAGGTTTCCCTCGGTAAATTCGCGGACGGTTGCCGAGGCGCGGGTGCCGTAGCCGATGGCGAGCCCGGTCGGGACTTCCGAACCGATCGCCGAGGCGGTGCCGGCGCGGCGGATGTTCTGGTAGAGCACATCCTGGAATTCCACGCGGCTCTTCTTGAAGCCGGTGGTGTTGACGTTGGCCAGGTTATTGGCGATGTTGTCGACATTCATCTGCTGGGCGACCATGCCCGTCGCAGCGGTGCGCATCGCTTTAATCATGGCGTCCTCCTATATCCAGTTTCACTTGTCTAACCTCGGCTCGCGACCCGGTTGAAGAGGTTCTCGAGCGATTGGTCCTGGGTCGTCAGGGCTCGCGCGTTGGCTTCGTATTCGCGGTAGGAAACGATCATGTCGACCATTTGCTTGACGATGTCGACGTTGGACGTTTCCAGGTAACCCTGGCGAATCTGCGCCTGCGGCACCGTATTCAGTTGCATCCCCTCGGGGACCTTGAAGAGCGAGGCGCCGACCTTGTCGAGCTTTTCGAGATCGTCAACCGTCACCGGCGTGATCTTACCGACCACGTTGCCGTTGACATCGATCTGACCGTTGGCGGAAACGGTGATTGTTCCCTGCCCCGGTTCGATTGCGCCGCCGTCGGCCAGCAGCACCGGGCCGTCGGCCTGAGCCAGCAGGCCGTCCTGGTTGATGCTGAACGATCCGGCGCGGGTCAGGGCGGTGGAGCCGTCGGGGAGTTCGACCTGGAAGAAGCCGTCGCCGTCGATGGCGAGGTCGAGCGGGTTGCCGGTGCGCTCGAACGTTCCGGCGCTGAAATCGGTGAAGATGTCGTCGACCATCGGCTGCTGCCAGTCGGACTGTTTGGGGATGTGCTTCTTCTGGGCTTTGGACAGCTCCTTGGTGAAGACGGCATCCTTTTTATAGCCGGAGCTGGTGGCGTTCGAGATGTTATTCGCGATCGCCTCCTGCTTTTTGATGACGGGCAGCATGCCCGATGCGGAACGGTAGAGTCCTTTAATCATAGTTTCCTCCGGGGAACCGTAAAGCAGCAGGCGTGCCAAACTGCGACGGCAGAGTTAAGCCTCTACCCTATCGACACTTACAAGTGCGAGCGGTCGGGGCGAAGGGAGAGAACGGGAATGATTTTCGAAGCGGGGGCGGCAGAATTTTCCGGGTTGGCCGGTTATTCGGGCAGGTTTTCGTACTTGGCGCGGGTCTTGTCGATCAGGCGGTCCATGGCCTCGTGGAAGCGGGTCGTGCTGTAGAACTCGCCGTTGGATTTCTGGTACAATGGGCAGTCGGTCTTATAGCCGAAGCATTTGAGTTCTTCGGCGAGGTAACAGGCGCGGATGTAGGCGCAGCGGATGGCTGGTTTGATGAGTTTGCTCTCGTCCATGTACACTTGTATCGGAATCCGGAGCGAATTACTGAGGTCTATTCCGCGGGTAAAGTCGCCTTGCGCCAATGAGAAACGTTTTGCTTACCGGAGGCTGCAAGGGAGCGGTCGCAGAGACGGCGGGGCGCAGAAATTGGTTGCCCCGGGCGGCGGCGGGGCCTATATTACGGTCGCCGAAACGAATGTTACTGCAAGTACTTACAAACGATCCCGAGAACTTTCTTCAGAACTGCGAGGACCCCGGTACCTTTCTTTGCTAATGCGCATTTATTTTGCTCTAATCCGGCCGTAAGGAA
>CAYPYM010000312.1:0-4690 GCA_964414435.1 uncultured Ignavibacteriales bacterium
CACGCCGCCCATCTCCTCGAAACGACCGCTGTTGGACATCTTCCAGGGAGCGAGATCGTTGAAGAACTTGTTGGCCGCGCGCACGACATTCATCGCCTCGGAGATCGCCTGTCCCAGCCGGAAATTGCGCACGTGCTCGTACGCACTCAGCGGCAACCGTTCAGTCAGCTCCATCAGTTCGTTCAGCCCGTCGAGTTCACGGTACGGCCCCGGCAGCTTGCCGTCGAAATTGCTGATCACCATCTTCACGACCCGCGACACGAGATTGCCGAGATCGTTGGCGAGATCCGAATTGTACTGCGTCATGAACCGCTGCGCCTGGATGTCACCGTCGATCCCGAACGGGTACTGCGTCAGCAGCAAATACCGGGTGCCGTCGGGGCCGAACTCCGCCACCATCTCGTTCGGGTCGATCATGTTGCCGAGCGACTTGGACATCTTCCGCCCGTCGACCGTGAAAAAGCCGTGCAGGAACATCGTCTCGGGCAGCTTCAGGCCCGCCGCCATGAGCATCGCCGGCCAGTAGAGGCAGTGGAACTTGAGAATGTCCTTGGCCATCAGGTGGACGATCTCGGCCCGGTTCCACCACTTCTCGAACGACTCGGCACCGTCGGCATAGCCGATCGCGGAGATATAGTTCGAAAGCGCGTCGACCCAGACATACGCCACCTGCGTCTTGTCGAACGGAAGCGGGATGCCCCACTTAACCCGTTCGCGGGAGATCGAAAAATCGGGAAGATCCTGCCCGATCAGGCCGAGCACCTCGCGACGGCGCTCTTCAGGAAGGATGTTCAGCTCGCCCGACTCGATCTTTTCCTTTATTTTCGGGAGGAACGCACTCAGGCGGAAGAAGTAGTTCTTTTCGGTCAGTTTTTCCGGCGCCCGAAGGTGATCGGGGCAGAGCCCGTCGACCAGTTCCTTTTCGGTGATGAACTTCTCACAGCCGGTGCAGTACAGCCCCTCGTAATCGGCGCTGTAGATCACGTCGCGGCCGTCGTCCGTTTTCGCCGCCATCATGGCGTCGAGCAGTTTATGCACGGCCTTCGTGTGACGGTCGGCCGTGGTGCGGATGAAGTAGTCGTTTTCGATCGACAGGTTCTTCCAGGCATGCTGGAAGGTCTTGACCGTCTCGTCGCAGAACTCGATCGGTGTGACCCCCTTTGCCGCCGCAGCCTCGGCCACTTTGGTACCGTGTTCATCGGTGCCGGTCAGAAAAAACGAATCACGTCCGGCCAGGCGATGAAACCGGGTGATCAGGTCGGCGGCGATAGTCGTGTAGGCGTGCCCGATATGCGGTCGGTCGTTGACATAGTAGATCGGGGTCGTGATATAAAACGGTCTGGCCAAGGCATTATCTCCGTATTAGAAAAACGAGGCTCAATTGCCTTCAGCCTCGTCCAGTTTTTTCAGCTCGTTCGGATCTTCCTCTTCGCCCTCTATCTCCCGGGTCGCGCTGCTTCCCCTTCCGCCGCTACGCGCCTCGCGGTCGAGGATGTCCTCCAGCGACGACCGAAACAGCACCCGCTCGGCATCGCGGATAACCGCTTCCTCGTTGAAGACATCGATTCGCTCCACCACGCCGTCGCCGTTCTTGGTCCGAACCCGGGTCCCCGGCGACGGAAACTTCTGCTTCACCTTCGTGTACAGGTCGGCCTCGTACCGAAGGCAGCAGAGCAGGCGGCCGCAGTTGCCGGATATTTTCGACGGGTTCAGCGGAAGGTCCTGCTCGCGGGCGTGCTGGGTCGAGATCGGCTCGAAATTCCGGATAAAGGAATTGCAGCACTGCTGCCGTCCGCAGATACCGTACCCGCCGATCCGGCGAGCCTCGTCGCGAACCCCGATCTGCCGCAGCTCGATCCGGGTGCGGTAGCGCGACGCCAGGTCTTTGACCAGCTCGCGGAAATCGACCCGGTGGTCGGCCGTGAAATAGACCGTCATCTTGTTGCCGTCGAACTGGCACTCGACATCGACCACCTTCATCGGCAGGCCGTGCTTGCGGATCATCTCGACCACTTCATACTTGTAGCCGTCCTCCTGATCGCGCAGGAAATCCCAGCGGGCGGCGTCTTCGGTGGAGGCCCGGCGCAGGATCGAATTGGGCCGGTTGCCCTCGATCGCACCGGATTCGGATTCGATCTTCTTGTTGATGAAGCCGAGATCCTCGCCCCGCTCGACTTCGACTATCACGTAGTCGCTGACGCTCAGGGCGTGGTAGTACCTATTAAAAAAGAACTCCTTCCTGGAGCCTTTGAATTCGACCAGATATAATTCAGCCATTGTGTACCCCTGTCTGCCCGGGGTCGGGTTGGCAAATTCTCGTTACTGTATGTCTGACTTCACTTTCAGAACCAGTGCCGCCAGCGCCCCATGAATATGCACATTACGCCGAAAATGGGCAAGGGTTATCTTGATATTCTCCGCAGCCGAGGCCACCACCGCCGGATTGCCGAAACGGGCCGAGAGACGGCGGAGTTCGCTGGTGAAATCGATATTTACCACCTTGCTCTCGTCGCCGGTCACCGCCAGGGTATTGCAGTCGCGAAGCAGCGACTGCCAGAGATAGAGCAGGTGCTCGGCCTCCCCCCGGTTGCGCTCGCCGATCGAATCGACCACGTGCGAGACACAATCGGCCGGCCGATCATCGACAAGCGACTTGAACAGCCGGAACCCGACCGCCCGCCGCGATGCGTCGCCATCGTCGTCGGCATCGGCCATCTCGACCGCCCGACCGACATTTCCCTCGTAGATCCGGGCCAGCAGCGCCGCCCTCTTTTCGGAAAGATCGTAACGGTCGGTGAGATACGCCGTCACATTGTCGTACGGCGACGATTGCAGGACGATCTTCTGCGAACGGGACTGGATCGTCGCCGGCAGCCGCTCCGCCTTTTCGGCAGCGAGTATGATCACCGTCCGGGGCGGCGGTTCCTCGATCAGCTTGAGCAAAGCGTCGGCCGCCTCCGGCCGCATCCGCTCCATCTGGTAAAACAGCACCATCCGATAGACGCCGTCGGCCGCCCGGCTGGCGACACTCCGCTTGATCTGACGGCCGACATCGATCGGGATCGTCAGCGATGCCGCCGAATCGAGCAGTCCGAACGGTTCCGTCCGCTTCATCTCGAGCACCGCCGAGGTCAGCGTGATCGCGTCGTCCTCCTTCTTGTGCGGGGGAAGCGGTACGGCAAAGTGCAGCCCCTCGTGGTTCAGCCCGAACACGACCCGGCAGTTGCGGCACTCGCCGCACGGCATCGGGACATCGTCTTCGCCGGTCTGCGGGTCTTCGCAGTTCAGGAGGGCGGCGAAACTGATCGCCAGCGGCCATCGCCCGCAGCCGTCCGGGCCGCACAGCAGGTACGTGCCGGCGATCCGGCCGGAGGCGAAGGAACGGGCGAGGATCGACCAGGCCCGTGGTTGAAATTGTCGGATGTCAAAAGGAATCAATGCGAATCCATGTCACCGGGTCAAGCGGTTCGCGACCTTTGCGCAGTTCGAACTTGAGCTGGCCGTCGTTGGCGAGCGGGCCGAGTTGCGTCGATGAGGTCACGAAATCCCCCACGCTGACCAGCGGCTCGCCCAGCCCGGCATAGGTCGTGTAATATTCGTCGTCATGATTGATGATAACGAATTTCCCGTAGCCGCGCAAATTCCCGACATAGGCGACCTCCCCCGCCGCCACCGCCCTGACCGGGGTCCCGGCCCGGGCCGCGATCGTGATTCCCGGTGAGAATGACTTCAGCCGCGTGATTGGATCGATCGCCGGCCCGAACGGCACCGCGATCTTCCCCCGCACCGGCGGTTGGAGCTGTCCCTTGAGAGTGGCGAAAACCGACGGCTCGCTCGGCTGCCTGCCCCGCTCGGCCTGCTGGCGGCGGCGCTCGTCCTCCAGACGGGCGATAACCCGCTCCATTTCCTCGGCGGCCTGGGTCAGGGTGAGCATCCGGTCGCCCTCGGCCAGCTTGTTGCGCCGGATCTTTTCCAGCGCCTTTTCCTTCTTTTGCTTCTGGCTTTCATCGAGCGCTGTCGCGACCTCTTTATGTGCTCGCCGGTGAGTTCATCGAGGCGCCCGAGGGTGTTGGTCAGGTACTGGCCCGCCTCGGCGACATTGTCGGATTCGAACGACGCCACCGCCGCGAGATACATGATCTGGCGGTTTGCCTCCATGTCGACATCGGGCGATTCCCAGAGCGGCTTGCCGGTCGGGCGGGTCCCCCGAATATAAAACTGGCGGATATCGCCGAGATATTTCCGCTGGGCCCGTTCGAGGTTGTCGCGGCTGTGCCCGAGGTCGCTTTCGGTCTCGGCGATCTGATTCTTGAGACCCTTGAGCTGATTGTTCAGGCGGGTGATCACTTTGCGGTTCGCGGTGATCTTTTCGTCGTAGCCGGAGATCTGCCCCTGGGTCGATTTCTCGGCGCCCTTGAGCGAGTCGAGCCGCTTCTGGCTCCGCTCGACCTCGTTGCGGATCTTCTCCAGCTCCGACTTCTGGTCGATAATCTTGTCCTTGTCGTCGGCCCGGCTTTGCGAAACCGCACCGAGAACGAGACCTACGGCTATGAGTGCAGTAATGAAGCGCATAATGCTATCGCAGCAGTCGGCGGATTCCCAGATACCCGCTGATCACCCCCAGCAGGCCGGTGCCGACACAGTACAACACGATCTCTTCCGCTTTGGGCACGACCAGGCTGATCTGGGT
>CAYPYM010000313.1:0-4664 GCA_964414435.1 uncultured Ignavibacteriales bacterium
AGCCGGCGGTTCGTCCCGCCGGCTCCATAATCGGTCCGATATAGTGCGCCTTCCCCCTATTCAACACACCCCGGCAGCGGCGCGGGGCCGCCCTTGAAGACTGAGGAAACAAGATACGTGATATCGGCGATCGAGATGATACAGTTGCCGTCGGCGTCGGCACCGTTCATCGACACTGGGTCGGGTCCGCCCTGAAACATAAACGCCACGAGATAGGTAATGTCGGCGATGTTCACCGTGCCGGATCCATCGACATCACCGGCGTATTCGATCGTGGCCGTTTCACCGAACAGCTCCTTGGCATGACTGATGAGCAACGCGGCGGTCGAGTCGGTCAGGAACGTGACCGGGAAGGCCAGCAGGATATGGTATCCGTTGGCAACTCCGTTGACCGTATGTTTCAGAAGGCCGACCGGAGCCCCCTCACGTGTCGGATCGTCGCTGGCGGCATCGTACGTGTATATCACCTGAACGTCGGGGTTTTTGACAAGCATCGGGATATTCGGCAGCAGGCCGAAGAGGTTATCCTGATCGACCTCGACATCGGGCCAGCCGTTCTGCCCGTGGGCGCCGGCGAAATCGGCGGCAGCAATCTCGGAGTAGGTGTTAAGACCGAACATCAAGCCGGCGACGTCCGAGTACGGATCTCCCTGCCTGCCCCAGAACTGGACCGTGCGCAGTCCGCAGATGAGCATGTTGGTATTGTAGCGGAGATACCAATCGATATTGGTGTTACTGAGCGTGAGGTTCTTCCGGGAGAGATCGCCGTCGAACCAGAAGATGGAGGAGTACTGCCCCGCGATTCCCTTCCGGAGCGAGTCGGCTGCCCCCTCGATCTGCTCGATCGTGAAGGGTGTCTCGCCGAACGTCGTATCCCAGAAGGCAACCTGCGCATCCTGGGTCGGCACACCGGTTCCCTGCGTAATCTCATCGGCGACGAGAATACCGCCGTCGAACGTGGCGGGCCAGGTGCCGGTCTCGAGCGAGTAGTCGGATTCGTGACCGTCAAAATCAACCGCGGTGACCCGGTAGTTGTAACGAGTCTGCCCGGAGACAGCCAGATCGGTGAACGACGACGTCGCTACGTTGTCCTGATATAGCCCCCAGGAGAGACCATCGATCTGGCGATAGACGCGGTAGCCCCGCAGATCGGCCTCGGGACCGTCGTCCCAGTCGAGCTGGATGCCGTCGAGAACCGGCGTGGCCTTTAGCGCATGCGGCGAACGCGGGACAACCAGCGGTGTCAGGGTGTCTTCCACCGCGTAGACAGCCGGATACCCGCCCGCGACGGTACCGATCACGCTGAAATAGTACCTGACGCCTTCGGTGAGACCGTCGATCACCTGCGAGCAGGCGCCGGGGGCGATATCCATGCTGTCGGAGTATGCGCCGGAAGCCTGTCCCCAGTACAGTTTGTAGGTATAGGCCGGATCGCAGTCGGACCAGTAGACCTCGATCGACTGGCCGTCGCCCTCATCGGTGAGCTTCGCGATCTCGGTCGGGTGGGCCGCGTTGGCCACGACGGCGAGCGAGGCGACGGCCGTCTTCACGACCTTGGTGAAGTACGGGAAATTCATCCGGCTGGTGATATCGGAATTGGTGTGCCAGCCGCCATAGTTGAATTCAGCTTCGATCGCATCGACCACCGGGTAGCCCTGCTGCATGAAAGACTGGTGGTCGGAGCCGCCGGGGGCCGACACCGGCACCGGCGTGAGGTCCGTCACACGAGCAGCGCACAGTCCGGTGAGGTCGCTGTAGTGTGTATTGAACGAAGCGCCGCCGAGGGAAACCTCGCGGGCATCGTACGGGTCGTACCCGACCATGTCGAAGTTGTACATGACTTCGATATCGGTGCTGTCGGCGGCAAACTGGGCGGCCGCATAGCCCGATCCGATCAGGCCTTGCTCCTCGGCCGAGAACGGCATGAAGATGATCGTCTTGCGGCAGGGGAAGTCCTTGAGCACGCGGGCGATTTCCATGGTCGTGGTCGTGCCCGAACCGTTGTCATCGGCGCCCGGCGCGAACACCATCGGGTCGCTCTGGCTGTTGATCGAATCGTAGTGGCCGCCGACTACGATCACCTTATCCGGTTCGGCGTAACCAGGCTTGACACAGACGATGTTGTAGTGGGTGCTGCCGCCATACGGAAACGGCTGCACCGAGACGTCGGTGTAACCCCAGTCGAGGAATTTCTGCACGATCCAGCTCCGGGCGGCGGCGTTGGAGTCGCTCCAGATGTAGCGGGTCTGATAATCCATGAGGTGCTGATCGTAGGCATAGATAGAATCCTGACTGACGAGAGCAGCGAGCGTGTCGGTCGGGAAATCGGTAATCATCGCGAGACTGCTCGCCACGGTCGGCGGCAGATACAACCAGCGGATGCTGAGATCGCTCAGCGCGTTGACCAGATAGCGGGGGTCCGCGGAGAGACTCGCCGCGGCCGACGAGGACGCTTCGACCAGGAAGCTGCCGTTGCCGAGATCGGCGGTCTGTCCCGCGCTCAGGAGATCGGTACCGCGGATATCGCCGTGGCGGTTGGGCATGACTCGGTAGGTCGCGGCCGGATCGGCGTCGCGCAAAACAGGGGTCACCTCGAGGCCGCCGGCGATGAGGGCATCGGACTGATCCGGAGTGAGGCCGACCAGGAAGCGGTTGCCGTCGCGCAGATACGGCTGCGTAACGGCGGCGGCGACATCAGCCTGAGCGGCGCTGGAGATTGTCACCCAACTGATCTGTTCCGCCCGCAGGTGTCCTCCCAGACCAAAAACCAACAGCAGGACCGCGATAGCGACGGCCGTCCATTTCATGTCATCCTCCTGATGCGATGTTGTTTTCCGACCATTCACAGGGACGTACCGCTGCGACGATTGTGCAGTCCGCGGCGACATCTGTCCGGGTCGATATTACCTGCTATAAGGTACGGCGAGACGGGGATTTGTCAACGGGAGGTTGGCCGGACGCAGAGTTAGAGGTCGATGCCTTTGCTGAACGGCTTGATAGCCGGCTGCCGCCGTTCGGACTGATCGGGTGAGAGCTCGATCCTGGCGCCGGCCGGCATGGAGGGAAAATCACCGGGACTAATGAGGGCCTTGTTGTCGGTCGGGCGGATGTAACCGACCGCGAGCTTGAATTCACGGCCGTATTCCCGCAGCAGTTTTTTGCGTTCCTCGTTATTGTTCAGATGGACGCTCTTGCCGGTGAAGGAAAAGACAAACTCGGGGTTGGAAGAAAGCACCTGAACGGCCTTGACCTGCTGGTCGGCGAGGCGGGTCTTGATAAAACGCAGGAGGGCGAAGTAGGCGGCGAATTCGAGGTCAGTCGCCGTTCCGAGGGCGCGGCAACGGAAGAGGATCCCGAATTCCGGAATGGCAAAGATTATGATGCCCCGGGCGAAGCCTTTCTCGGCCAGCAGGGGATCCATGGTGGAGCCGACGAAAGACGCGGTGTAACACTTGAGGAAACGCGGTTCGGTCGCCATACGCGTCTTTTCAGCAAGGGCCGTGCCGCCCGGGAGAGTTGTCGGGGGCGGGCGCTAAGTCATTGAACCGCAGTTTATACCGATACGCTCAGCGCCACGGGACGGAAGCGACTGAAACGCCGGGACCACAATTGTGAAACCGGCTGCCGATCAGTCGAGCGATGTCTGCAACTCCTGCTTGAAGTCTTCCTTGGCCTCGACATACTTGGCGGTCGCCGTGGCGAACGGCTTCCCGTCGTTGTCGACCGCCTCTCCCTCGGTCAAAAACAGCCTTCCCCGATTGGAGACCAGCCGGCCGCTGAACCGAATCCGGTCACCGGTGCGAACCGCCTTGTGGTAGCAGATGGTCATCTCGACGGTGACGACAAATCGCTCCTGGGCCAGGATCGCCTTGATCATGACCTCGTCGAGAAGCGCGGCCATGATGCCGCCGTGGTAAATACCGCGGTAGCCCTCGAACATTCGGTCGGCGACAACCTCGGTGACGGCGCGCTCGCCGTCGTAATAGAACTTTGCCTGCAGACCGTGACTGTTCTGATCGCCGCAGACAAAGCAGCCGGAGTACTTTGCGATTTCTTTCATGGGGACTATGTACGGTTCCGGCGGGACGATGTCAACCGGCATAAAAGAACCCGGTCACGGCGTGACCGGGTTCGGAAAATCTTATGCTACCGGTGCGGATCAGTTGGAGCCGGGCGCGTAGCACTCGCGGCGCTGGTAGGTCCAGGTCTGACCGTCGGAGACGGCGGTGGCGCTGCACATACCGTGGTTGAAGGAGATCGTGAACGTCCAGGTCGACGTGACCGGAGCGGCGTCGTCCTTCTGATAGGTGACGGTGGCCGTGATCAGGGCGTTGCCGGACAGGTCGGTCGCGAGCTCGCACGCCACGGCCCACTGCTCGGGGTGGCCGTACACGGCCCACGTGCCGTAGATGGTCACGAGCGCCCCGTCCACGGGAGCTCCCGTGCGGTCCGTGACGTCGATGTCGAGCAGCGAGGTGCCCGTGGCGTAGCCGCCGGTGCGGTCGATGCCCATGAGCGAGTCGCCCCGGGCCGTGGTGATGGCATAGAGGCGGTTGTTCGACAGGAACGGATCCTGGGCGTCCGGGTGCGTGCCAGCGGCGAGATCGTTGCAATCGCCCCCGGCCATCGTGAACCCGTCGCCGTCGCGGTCCGAGCCGGCGAGG
>CAYPYM010000314.1:0-4660 GCA_964414435.1 uncultured Ignavibacteriales bacterium
CAATCATCGCTGGAACGACTGATCGGATCGCTCTCCGACGCCCGTACGGCGTAGTTTCGCAGAGAGACAAACAAAGAAAACCGGCAGGCGTTGCGCCTGCCGGTTTTTCGTATGCCTGTCGGCGGCCGACCGGAGTCGGGCCGCTCGGTTTGCTAGAAGATGTAGTGCGTGATACCGGTGTTGATATCCCAACTCGTCGACTTCCGATCTCCGACCGTCGTGGACATCGGAGTAATGGTGTTGCGGTTGATGTTGAAGCCGATATCCCAGGTGGTCGGTACGGCGATACGGTAGGTAAGGTAGGCGCTCGCCGACAACTGAATGCCGCTCGGCGAGGTCGTGGTCGTATCGACCGACATCGAGCTGCCGCCGCCCATGGTGGTGTCGAAGTGATACTCGACATAATCCTGATCCCAGGCTTCGTGCGCCAGCGTAAGGTAACCGTCGAAGCTGGTCCGCTCGTCGAAGTAGTAGTGGATATTGCTCGACAGCTGGACCTTATAGTGGCTGGTCCGGTCGAACGAGTACGAGCTTTCCGAGTAATAGCGGAGCGAGTCGGCGGCGTAGTCGTACGTCCGGCTGACATTCAGGGACGTGTCGGTCTCGCTGAAGTAGTACCAGCCCTGGATGTCGACATTGAACTGCCAGTTGTTGTTGATCGGGTGGCGGTATTCGATCAGGCCGGAAACGTACGGATGAGACTCGATGTCCTTGCTGTAGCTGCCATAGCTGCTGTAGTAGGTCGTATCGGTGTTCGTCGTGACGTTTCCCGGAGTCGCCTGGTTCCAGGTGGTCTCCAGGCTATACTGCGAGTTGACCTGGTGACCCTGGCTGCTGGAGCGAGAGTAGTCGATACCGATGCCGCCCCGGACGCGCCAGCCGAATTCATGGGGGCCGAAGGGATAATAGTCCCAGACATCCTGTACGAGGGAATACGCCTGCGGACCGGACACGTCGATCGCACCGATATCTTTGAGGTAGTTCATGAGCATGTCGAGCGTTTCGATCTGGAAGTAGCGGTAGTCGATCGAGTGCAGCAGCGAGCGCTGGTAGATGATCTCGGTCAGCTTCATCATCTCGTCGTAAGTCGGCTCGCGTTTGAGCTGGCCTTTCGACTTGAGCTGCTCGACCATGCTGATGGCGATAAAGGCGTACACGCCGTCGTAGATGCGGCCGCGACCCGGTCCGACCATTCCGTCGATATTGATGTACCGGTAGTCGTTCGGGGAGTCGTAGTTGTATTCGTTTACGTCGTGGGTGTACACCCCGGCGTTCAGGTACAGATCGTCGTAGCGGGTGTCGGACTCGCTCTTGAAGTCCTTCGAGTAATTCCAGCTTATGCTGCCCATGCCGGCCAGGAACCAGTCGCCGTCGAGATACTGCCCGGCGTCGAAGTTCTCGCTGATACCGAGGTTGTAGCTGCTGTTCTTGGAGTCATACTTGTAGATCGAACTCGGGTGGGTCGTAGTCTGGTCGGTGCGGGTCCGGTCAGTCTTGTAGTGGTTTCCACTGATCCCCGGATCCACATAGGTGTTGAAGGTGTACCAGAGCGGGACGGTGATATAGCGGAGGGTGTGGTTCAGGGAACCGTTGCCGCTGTAGTAGACGTTCGTCTGCGTTTGCGTCTGGGGATAGCTGCCGCCGTTGGTGGTGTCCTGGTCGGTGGTGGTTCGGCTGCCCGACAGGCTGAAGTTGGCGTCCACCCGCAGTTCGACATCCTTGAAGTGCTGCGGAATGTAGCTGCTGACATCGAAACTGCCGGCGGCCTGTACGCCGGCGCCGACGACCACGAGGCCCACGGTGAGGAGCGCGGCGATCAAGAGGCGGTTGCGATACATAATAACTCTCCTGTTGTGCCCGGCCCGCCTGTTCCGGCTGGCGGACGGTGGATTAAACTTCGAAGGGGCCGCATTTGAAATCCGAAGGGGCGGATTTCGCCGGTCCGACTTTGTTCGCTCTTTGAGACAAATGCCCAATCGTTCGTGCCACTGCATTTTGCAATTCGTATGGAATCAATGCATCATGAATCAATACGCGGCGCAAGATAAAAAACATTGGATGATAATCGAAGATCGGGCAGGTTGACGGCTGCGGAGTCGCCGATGGATACACTGTGATGACGAATATTGCCGGCTAGGCCGCGTCGCGGTCGTCGGCGCGCGACGGATCGGTGTGTCGATACCACGCTGCGCTGAGGCCGAACAGGATCGACATTATATACCCGCCCTGTCCCCACGTCCACGCCCGCATGTACAGCAGCGTGACCGCGAACACCAGCATGCCGACGAACAGCGCCGCCGAGACCTGCTGATCGGCCGCGGCAAGATGGCGACGGAACGAGCGATAAGCGTTGCGCAGGCCGAGCCACGCCACCGCCAGCAGCGCCGTGGTTCCGACCAGACCGGTTTCGGCGAGGTAGTGGAGGACGACGTTGTGGGCCGACATGCCGCGCAGATAGAACCAGACCGGATCCATCCGCATCTCGGGCACGACCTGATCGATGATCTTGAAATTGCCGATCCCGACTCCGAAAACGGGATGTGCCAGGAATCCCTTGATCGCCGCTTTCGCCAGTACCAGCCGGAGGAGCACCGTCTCCTGCGGATTGCGCATCGATTCGACCAGGCTTTCGACTCGTTCGACCGCCCCTTCAAAGAGCGACTGCCGCAGCAGCAGCACCGCGGCCACCACTACGGCGAGCGGAATGATGACGAGCCGGAAGATGCGCAGCGGCGACGCCGAATGTTCGCGGCGCGCCTTGCGTGAGGCGAACAGGAAAAGCAGCGGTACGGTGATGACGACCGCGAGCATCGGTCCGCGGGACTGACTGGCGAGCATGCCGAAACCGATGATCGATGCGAGCGCGGCGTACCAGATCCGCTCGCGCGCTCCCCGGCCCCAGATCATGAAGCCGAGCGCCATCGGCAGGGCGGTCATGGCGTATGTTTCGAAACCAAGCCAGGCCGGCCCGAAGACCCGTTCGTGTCCGCCGCGGATGAGGAAGACGACGACATTGATGGCGGCGAGGACGGTGACGAGGTAGATATAGAAGAGGGTGATCCGGCGGATTCCCATCTCCAGTGAGAACTTGAAGACCATCCGGAAAGCAATGTAGATCAATATGATCCGGGCGGTGGGGAGGGTCGAGTAGGCGCGATTGTGGGCCAGCAGGGCCGATATTAATGTGGCGCCGATCAGGGCCAGGAAGGCGAGGTCGATGCCCGTCCCCCGAATTTCCGTCCGGGCCTTGAGCAGGAATTCAAGAAACACGGAAAAAAACAAAATCACGATAAGAATATCGAACGCTTGGAGCGCCACGGTGTTTAGCATATACGGCAGGTGAAGGGCGTTCGAAAGGAAGAACAGGACGAAAGTCAGCCGCGGTAACGCCATCAGCCCGATACCGGCCAGCGCCGCAAAATACATCACAGCCACGATCGGCTTGTAGTTCACCAACAGCAGCAGCGCCGGCGCCGCGAGGACAAGTGCCGCGACCACCCGGAGCAGTTCGGATCGGGTCGAGGGCTCGTTCGGCAGCGTCGTACCGGAGACGGTAGCGGTGTGATCGGTCATGACGTTCAATAACGCATCTTCGGTCGTTTTTTGCAAGAGTTTCGATCCGGTTCGGGCACCAAAGGCGGCCCGGCTCGGTTGAAACCAATCAAGAATGTGAATTGTATTTACATGTGATGTACTGAACGCAGGCAAGGGAGCCAGTAAAGGAGTAAGGATATGAATCACAGGAAGCTTTTCACCACGGCGGTTCTCATCGTCGCGCTTATGGCCGCGACCGGCATCGTCGGCGGACTGATCGGCTTTCACGCCGCCAACGCCGCGGAGCAGCCGTTAGTGGCCACGGCCCCGATGACTCCGGCGGCCGAACAACCGCTGAACTCGCTGCAGGACTGGAGCAACGCGTTCGTCCAGATTGCCCAGGAGGCCAATCCCTCCGTGGTCACCGTCTTTTCCGAACGTATGATGCAGATGCAGAACCCCTTCGCCGGACTCTTCGGCAACTTTTTCGGTCCCCAGGGACAGCAGCCGCAGCAATACCGCCAGCGCGGTATGGGCTCCGGCGTCATCGTCTCGAACGACGGCTACATTCTGACCAACAACCACGTAGTGCAGGGCGCGGACACGATTTATGTGCGCACAATGGACAAGACCCAGTATCCGGCCAAGGTGATCGGGACCGATCCCAAGACCGATGTCGCCGTTATCAAGATTGACGCCAAGGGACTCAAGCCGATGCCGCTCGGGAATTCCGACGACATCAAGGTCGGCCAATGGGTGCTCGCGATCGGCAGCCCCCTTTCGCCCGATCTCGCCCAGACTGTCACCCAGGGCATTATCAGCGCCAAGGGGCGCTCCAATGTCGGTCTCGCCGACTATGAAGATTTCATTCAGACCGATGCCGCCATCAACCCGGGCAACTCGGGGGGACCGCTGGTGAATCTCGACGGCCAGATGATCGGCATGAACACCGCCATCATGAGCCAGAGCGGCGGCAACCAGGGGATCGGCTTCGCCGTCCCGATCAACATGGCCCGCAACGTCATGGAGTCGCTGATCAAGACCGGGAAGGTCGTGCGCGGCTGGCTCGGTGTTTCCATCCAGGATATCACGCCGGCCATGGAGCGCGCCCTCAAGCTCAACGACA
>CAYPYM010000315.1:0-4643 GCA_964414435.1 uncultured Ignavibacteriales bacterium
CTACCGTCTTTTCGACGCCTGGGATAAAGAGAGCGGCACGGACCCGTCCGACCGGTGACACGGTAGACCCAAACACGAAGGAACCGACATGGCCGATAAGTATTCCCATCGCGAACGAATCGAGGCGATTCTGGCCGGCGACAAGCCCGACCGGTTCGCGGCATCATTCTGGCGCCACTTCTTCCATATGGAGCATCACGCCGAGGGTACCGCCGAAGCGATGATCGGCTTCCAGAAGAAGTTCGACTGGGATTTCGTCAAAATAAACCCCCGCGCCGACTACCATACCGAAGACTGGGGTCTCAAACAGACCTGGTCGCACGATGAGTTCAAGAAGCATACCAAGACGGCGTTTCCGATCAACCGGATCGATGACTGGGACAAGATCAGGGTCCTGCCGCCGACCGCGCCGGTGCTGGCCGAGCATCTGAAAGTCATCTCGAAGATTCGCAAGGGACTGGGCAAGGAGGTGCCGATCCTCATGACCGTCTTTACGCCGCTGGCGATCGCCGGGCGGATGGTCGAGAATCGTGAGATGCTGGTCGATCACCTGCGCGCCGAACCGGAACGAATCCACCGCGCGCTGCGGTCGATCACCGATACGTTCAAGACGTATGCGGCCGAGGTTCGCAACGCCGGCGCCGACGGACTCTTCTTCGCCACGACCCAGTGGGCCTCGCGGGACATGATAACCTGGGACGAGTATCAGGAATTCGGCGTGCCGTACGATGTCGAGGTGGTCACGGCGGCCGACCGCGATGCGCTCAACCTGTTCCACATCTGCGCCTCCGAAAACTACCTCAAAGAGCTGGCGGCGATCGACTACAAAAGCCGCCTGTACAACTGGGACAGCGACGACCCGACCAACCCGCCGCTCGACAAGGCCTACGACCTCCTCCCGGGGAAGGCGCTGGTCGGCGGGGTCGATCACAACGGCTGGCTGTTGCACAGTTCCGCCGACGAGGTCGTCAACCAGATCAAGAAACTCAAGGCCGCCCACGATCCGTCCCGGCTCATCATCGGCCCCGGCTGCGCCGTGCCGCCGGAGGTCAAGTTCGACAACTTCCGGGCGATCAGGGAGCACCTCGCATGAGTGATCCACGACAGGAACTGATCGAGAACGTCCGGCGCGCGATCGCCGATAAGACGACCGAGACTGATGTCCTTCAGGCGGCGATCGAGCTGATCGACGCATTTTCGGACGGCTGGCACTGGACCGGCTTCTATATGGACCGCAACGGCGTGCTCGAGGTCGGGCCGTATGTCGGTCCGGAGACGCCGCACACCCGGATCGAATACAACAGCGGCATCTGCGGCGCGGCGGCCTCGCAAAAGCAGTCGATCGTTGTCGACGATGTCAACGCCGATCCCCGTTTCCTGGCCTGCTCCATCACAACCCGGTCCGAGATTGTCGTGCCGCTCATGGACGGCGACAACTGTCTCGGGGAGATCGATATCGATTCGAACAACCCGTCGTTTTTCACCGATGATGACCGGACTATGCTGGAGGCGGTGGCGACGGTGGTGGTGGCACGGCTGCGGGCGCTCTAGGCGTTGCCTCTACTCGGTTACTCCCGCTCCCCTGTTGTCATTCCCGCGAAAGCGGGAATCTACCAATTCTGCCGGGGGCATTCGTGATTTGCGGATACCCCCGCTCGCGGGTATGACGTTTCAAAGCTACCCGTCACTCCCCCAAATAAAACTCCTTGAAATTGCACCCCTCAAACCGCATGTTTCGGCCAAACACCACAACCAAAACCGAGGAACTCATATGTTTATCGGATTACTCCTCATCATTCTGGGAGCGCTGCTGCTCCTCGACCGCCTCGGCTACATCTACGGCGACATCTGGGATTACTTTATCCCGCTGGCGATCGTGGCGCTGGGCGTTTCGATGATTTTCAAGAATCGGAGTATCACCAAGCAGTGAGCGGCGCGAACCAGTTCTATTTCGATCCGTACGCCCGCGACCTGGAGGTCTTTCTCGGGCCGACCGAGGCCCGCCTGATGGAACTGGCCTGGGAGCGGGGCGAGTTGACGGTCAAGAAGGCGTTGTTCTATCTCCAGGGGGAGACCGACCGCGCCTACACCACCGTGATGACCGTACTCAACCGTCTGGCCGAGAAGGGCCTGTTGCGGCGGCGCAAATCGGGGCGGAGTTTTATCTACACGCCCACGATCGACCGTGCGGCGTTTCTTCAGAAACGCGTCGAGGGGGTCCTCGCCTGTCTTCGCAGCAATTTCAAGAAGCTCCTATGATGCGCGCGGCGTTCACACTCGTCGCGGCTCTCTTACTTGCGGTCGGATCGGCCGGGGCCAACTCGTTTTTCGAGATGCCCGATGAGTTCCGTGTCCCCGTACCCGACGGCTGGTCGGTCAGCGATGATACCACCCAGTTTCCCATCCACCTGATTCATGACAGTCTCGCCGCCCAGCTCAGCATCTTCAAGACCGAGCTCAGCGGTTCCGATCAACTGCGTTCGCAGGAGGCGTTCCGCGAGTCGGTGAGCGGGGTGATCGACTCGGTCGTCCTGCAGCTCCCCGATGCCGTCCTGCTCACCAGCACCGGTTACAATGTGGGCAACCGGGCGGAATTCGTGGTGGAGTTCAGCAGCACGGAACCGAACACCGATGTCACGCTGCGCCATTACCTGGTCGGCCTGTTGTACCGTCACCCCGACGGTTACCAGGTGATGTTCTCGCTCTGGGGACGGAGTGCGGAGTCGCAGTATGCGCGGGTGAAGCCGGATTTCGAGCAGATGCGGGAGGGATTCCGATATCTCGGCCCGGCCGAGCTGGAGGTGTTCCCGCCCGAAAGTCACACCAATCGATGGCTTCTGCTGCTGCTGGTAGGGATGATTGCGATTCTATTCCTCGTCCGGCGACGGCGGGTGCTGTCGTCCCGCCCCTCGGTCGGCACGGTGCCGATCTGGCGCTGCTCGTGCGGGCGAGCCAATCACATTGACAATGCGGTGTGCCGACGCTGCGGCGCACCGCGTCCCGATCGAATCAGGTAGTTTTCTCTTCCAGCTCGATCAACACCCCGTGGGTGCCGGCCGGATGCACGAAGGCGATCCGGTTGCCCTCGGCGCCGATGCGCGGGGTCTCATCGATCAGGCGCACCCCGGCCGCTTTCAATTCGCCCAGCTTGCGCTCGATATCATCGACATAGACACAGATATGATGCAGCCCCTCGCCCCGTTTCTGAAGGTACTTCGCGATCGGGCTGTCGTCCGAGGTAGGGCTGACCAGTTCGATCCGTCCGCCCGCGTGCGGGGAGCCGCCGGAAAAAATCGCGACCTTGACCTTCTGGTCGGGGACCTCGGCGACAAACGGCGCGCTGTCGCCGGTGAGCACGGCGTATCGGGCGGTGGCGGCATCGATATCGGCCACTGCGATGCCGACGTGGGAGATGACCTCGTCGCTCATTCCGTCACTTCCCTTTCGCCTCTTCCTCGGCCGCTTTGATCGCTTCGTTGCGGATACTGTCGAACGCGATCTGCTGTTGAATCACCGAGATGGTCGGCTTAATCCAGTGCCCGTCCTGCCAGTAAAGTATCATCGGCTGCTTGAGCGTAGTCTCCTGTCCGGAAGGGCCCTTGAAGTGCACGGTGGCATCCACGAGGGCGGAATCATGATCGAACACGGTCACGCTGTCGACGTCGATATGCTGCACCGTGTCGGCCGTCGAGGCGGCCCACTCGACCTGGCCGCGGCTGGCGTAGAAATCGTAGGTTTCACGCTCGTGCAGGTATTCGAGTTCGTTTTCCCACAATCCGGACACGTCGCCGTAGTGGGCCCGCTCGATAGCGCGGTTGAGCATCCTCGAGATCACCGCTTCGATCGAGGTGTCCGGCGGGGCGGCCGCGACCGTCGTGTCGGCCGGTTCGGACTCGCTTTTCGATCCGCCGCCGCCGCACCCCCAGAGAAAAAGAGCGAGTGCCAGCAGTGCTAGAATCGGGAAGCGTTTGGTGTCAGACATTCTCATTGTATTCACCCCAGACCTCGCGGAAGACATCGGAGATCTCTCCCACGGTTACGTACTGTTCGACCGCCTCGATTACCGGGTAGACGACATTGTCGCCGCCGGCGGCGGCTTCGCGGATCGCGGCGAGTGCCCCGGCCACCTTGCCGGAATCGCGAGATGCTTTGAGCGCCTTCAGGGCTCTGACCTGGTCGCGTTCCAGTTCCGGATCGACTTTCAGGATCGACGGAATCTCGAGATTCTGCGAGACATATTCGTTGACGCCGACCACGATCGACTGATGCGCCTCGATGCGCTTCTGGAATTCATACGCCGAACGGCCGATTTCGTCCCGGAAATATCCACTCTCGACACATTTCACCGAGCCCTCGCGGCGCTCAATCTCGGCCATAAGGTCGCGGATTTTCTTCTCCAGCTCTCCGGTCAGGTACTCGACATAGTACGATCCGGCCAGCGGATCGACCGTGTTCGTCACGCCCGACTCGTAAGCGATAATCTGCTGGGTGCGCAGGGCAATCTCGGCCGACTTCTCGGTCGGCAGGCCGAGCGCTTCATCAAACGAATTCGTGTGGAGCGACTGTGTTCCGCCGAGCACGCCGGCGAGCGCCTCGATCGCGGTGCGCACGATGTTGTTTTCCGGCTGCTGGGCGGTGAGAGT
>CAYPYM010000316.1:0-4643 GCA_964414435.1 uncultured Ignavibacteriales bacterium
GCCCTGCTGGTGTCGGCTCCGTTCAGCATTAAGAAGCAGAGCCCGTTCGACGATGTGGTCCGGGTGACCCTGGCCGCGCCGAGCTCAGTGCCGACCGTCCAGCCGGCCGCTCCCGAGCCGGTCGCTGTCCCGCAGCCCGAAATCGACGAGATTCCCGATATTCCCATCAGCGAGCCGCAGGCGGTCAAGGAAGCGGCTCCGATCCCGGAAAAGCCCAAACCCAAGCCAAAGCCGAAACCCAAGAAGCCGAAACAGACCGAGGCGGCCAAGCCGTCCGAAAGCGAATCCAGCCAGAACGCCGGCGGCGCCAACGGCCAGAAAGAGGTCGAGACGCCGGGCGGAGCCGGATCACCCTTCGCCGGCGCCACGGTTGACAACGCCACGTTCGATTATCCCTACTGGTTCACGCAGGCGTTCAACAAGATCGGCTCCAATTACCATATCCGTGTCAACTTCGGTCAGCCCCTCGTCTGCGTCATTTACTTCCAGGTAATACGCTCCGGGCGGATGATCGAGGCGCGGGTCGAGCAGAGCTCGGGCGTGCCCGAGTTCGACGAAATCTGTCTGCGCGCGGTGGAGAATTCCGCGCCGTTTCCCCCGCTGCCGAAGAGCTTCATCGACGAGATCATCGGCATCACCATTCCCTTCAAATACGACCCGAGGTAACATCGCATGATCAAGAGAATCTCCCTGCTTGCCCTAGCCGCCCTCTTCCTCATCCCCGCTCTCGCCCACGCCCAGCGCGAGGACCAGGGCGTCCGCAACATCATGTTCGACACGCTCGTCCGCGGGCAGGTGGAACCGCTCCCGGTCGGAGTCGAACAGATGAAGTATATCGGCAACCAGTATATCACCCCCGACGATTCCTCGATCATGCAGTGGGCCACCAATATCGTGCAGCGCGATATCAGCTTCTACGCCGATTTCGAGCTGATCCAGGTCGACTCGTTTTACCTGAAAGTGTATGAAATCACCGATCTCGACATGCTCGGCTGGAAACGGCTCGGGGCCGAACGCCTGGTCAAGCTGGAGGCCGAATTTCCCGGCAACAACCTGCGGATATGGTGGCGGCTGTACGATGTCGTCCACCAGCAGGAGATCGCCAAGGGCCAGGTCGAGTACCACCGGGCCTACTGGCGGGAGCTGGCCCACGATGTTTCCAACGAGATCGTCTACTGGCTGACCGGCGATGCCGGCATTTTCCGGACCAAGATCGCGTATGTCAAGGCGCTCGAACCGGGCGTGAAGGAGATTTACGTGTCCGATTACGACGGCGCCAACGAGGTGCAGTTGACCAAGACCGGCTCGATCAACATCTCCCCGGCCTTCTCGCCCGACGGCCAGGAGATCTATTTCACCAGCTACAAAGACGGCGAGCCGTGGCTATATCGGGTCGGCGTCAACGGCGGCCGGATCGAGAAGGTCGCCGGCTACCCCGGTATCAACGCCGCGCCGGCGGTTTCACCCGACGGCCTCAAGATTGCCTGCGTGTTGTCCAAAGACGGCAACTCGGAGATATACGTGCTCGACCTGAGCGGCAAGATTATCAAGCGCCTGACCAACAACCGCTGGATCGACACGGCCCCCTCGTGGTCGCCCGACGGCACCCGGATCGTGTTTTCATCGGATCGCACCGGGATGCCGCAGTTGTATGTCATGGACGACGACGGGCAGGGCATCCAGCGCCTGACTTTCCGCGGCGGCTACAATGATTCGCCGTTCTGGTCGCCCAAGGGCAACCCGATCGCGTTCGTGAGCCGATCGAAGACCGGCCGATTCGACATTGCGGCGGTCGACACCTCGGGCCGCGAGTACCGCATGTTGACCAATGTCGGCGCCAACGAAAACCCGCACTACGCCCCTGACGGCAAGCATCTGATCTTCTCGTCTACCCGGCTGGGCGGACGCGATCTGTACACGATGGATGCGACCGGCCGCAATCAGCGGCGCCTGACCCTGACCGGGAATTGCTCGAATCCGACCTGGGGGCCTTTCCCGCGTTAGACCGGGCAAAGCTGTTTTTATAGAACGGGGTATACGACCGGGCGTATAAGCTGCGAAGCGCGCAGGACTCAGGAAAAATCTGCGTTTTAATATTGACCCCCCGGCGGGCATTGGGTAGATTTCCGCCGAAATGAACAAGAACGTGGTGTTTTTTTTCCCCTAGGGAGGAAGACTGAATTATGAAAAGAACGACTGTCATCACCGTCATCGGAATGCTGGCCCTCGCACTATTCCTGGTTTCCTGCGGCGGAGAGAAACCGCCCGTCCAGCCGGAGCAGCCGCCGGTCGTGACCCAGCCGGCCGACACAACGACGCCGCCGCCTCCGCCGCCGCCTCCGCCGCCGCCTCCGAAAAAAGTCACGGACGCCCAGTTCCAGACCGTTTACTTTGACTTTGACAAGTCCGACCTTCGCCCCGATGCCAAGACGTCGCTCGATGCCGACTATAAACTCCTCGAGGAGTTCCCGAACGCCATCGTACAGCTCCAGGGCAACTGCGACGAACGTGGTACGGTCGAATACAACCTGTCGCTCGGCGAGCGCCGGGCCAAGGCGGTGCAGACCTATTTGATCGGACTCGGTATCGATCCGGCCCGGCTCCAGACGATCAGCTTCGGTGAAGAACATCCGGTCGACCCCGGCCATAACGAAGCCGCTTGGGCCAAGAACCGTCGGGTCGATTTCAAAGTCATTTCACAGTAACTCAAAGTCGACGGGTACTTGCTTATGACCCGCAGAAAATCGACAGCAACCGCCATCCTTACGATGGCGGTTTTGCTTCCCGGACTCCTGCTCAGTGGGTGTGTCACCCCGAGGCGCATCGACGAGCTGGATGCGCACATTCAGGAGATCAAAGCCCAGAATGCGCAGACGCAGCAGATGGTGACCCGGATCGACACCACGGTCGCCACCGAATCCGCCGACAGTCGCCGCCTTCGGGCCGACATGCAGGTGACGATCGACCAGCTTCAGACCGCGATCTCGTCGCTGCAGCAGAACTACAACGATCTGTTGCAGCAGGTCAACGCGCTCCGGGTCGCGCTGGAAGAGCGGCGGGTCCTGAACTCGTCACCCAACGTGTCTACCTCGCCCAATCCGCCGGCGACCGGCGCAGGCGAACCGCCCGCGACGGCCGAGCCGGCGATCGAATGCAATACGACCTACGACGACGCGTTCGTGCTGGTCCGCCGCGCCGAGTACGAGAAGGCGATCACCGAGTTCCAGAAGTTCATCGACAACTGCCCCAACAACGAGCTGGTCGAGAACGCCTACTACTGGATCGGCGAATCGTACTACTCGCTCGAGAAATACCCCGAAGCGGTGGAGAAACTCGAATACCTGATCAACAACTTCAAGTCGTCGCCGAATATCGTCCGCGCCCTCTACAAGCTCGGCCGGTCCAAAGAAGAGATGGGCCAGAAGGCCGACGCCAAGAAGATCTTCCAGAAGGTGATCGACGATTATCCGGGTACGCTCGAAGCCGAGCGGGCCAAGGAGCGGCTGAAAGTCCTCTGAGATCGGTATGACCGCCGTCGAACTTCGTTTGCGAATCTCAACCCCGACCGAACCCATCCAACCCGGTCGGGGTTTTTATCAGCTGGAAGAAGACGCCCTCTACGTCCAGATCGGGCTCTTCTCCGCCCACCGGCACTTCTACTCGTATCTCGAAAACGATATTCTCCGGCTTGATCTCGATAAAACCGGCCGCCTGATCTTTTTCGAGCTGGCGCTTCCCCGTCGCCGCTGGCCGGTCGATGAGCGCCTGAAGCCGCCGACGATTATCGAACCGGCCGATATCCGGTGGCTCGAGTTCCGCGATGCAATCCCGGAAACGGCGGTCCTGACGAACAAGAAGCGCAGCCTCGTCCGGATCGGCCTGAGCGACCGCGAACCGGCCCGCAATTACTACCTGGCGAAAGAGGTTCTTCTCCAGGTCGATCAGCTTGACCGCGCCGTGGCGTTCTGGGTGACCGACATTGTCGATGATCTGGCCGGGCAGGAGATCGGGGCGTTCCGCAAACACAACCGCGCCAACGATTCGTTCTTTGCGTAGCCTCCCCGGCGTCACTTCATCCGGCCCCTCCCAGTTATGTGGTTGACACCCGTTGCTCCCCCCTCTTAATTCTGGACATGGCCGACGCTCCGAAGAAAATCGCCGATGAGCTGAACAAGCTGCGGACTGAGATCCGCAAACACGACCGGCTCTACTATGTCGAGGACAGCCCGCAGATATCCGACGCCGAGTACGACCGGCTGTTCGACCGGCTGCTCGAAATCGAAAAGCAGTACCCCGAACTTGTCACGCCCGATTCGCCAAGCCAACGGGTCGGCGCTGAGCCATCGAAGAGGTTTGAGCCGGCGACCCACCGGGTACCGATGCTGTCGCTGCAGAAGGTCACAACCAAAGAGAAATTCGACGATTTCGACAACCGCGTCCGTCAGGAGCTGGGCAACGACAAGCCGATCGAATACCTGGTGGAGCCGAAACTCGACGGTCTTGCGGTTGAACTGATCTACCGCGAGGGCATCCTGGTCGAGGGCTCCACCCGGGGCGACGGTCAGACCGGTGAGAATATCACGCCAAACCTCAAGACGATCCGAAACATCCCGCTGAAGCTATCGGACAAGAGCGCGAAGAAA
>CAYPYM010000317.1:0-4625 GCA_964414435.1 uncultured Ignavibacteriales bacterium
CGACCACGACTGCGCCGAGACCGCGGTACAATTCCGAACCGGCGCCGGGCATGATAATAAGCGGCATCATGCCGAGCACCGAAGTGCCGGTCGACATAAAGATCGGCCGCACTCGCACCCGCACCGACTCTTTCACAGCGGAGCGGGCATCCCATCCTTCCCGCATGAGTTGCAACGCCTGATAGACGATCAGGATCGAGTTGTTGATCACGGTGCCGATAAGGATCACGAAGCCGAGCATGGTGAGAACATCGAGCTTCTGAGAATGATCGAAGATCTGCACGATATCGAGGCCGAGCACGCCGCCGAATGTGGCGAGCGGCACGGTGAGCATGACGACCAGCGGATAGGTGAACGACTGGAACAGCGCCGCCAGCAGGAGATAGGTCAGGATGATCGCGACGTGGAAGTCGGTCGTCATCTCGGTCTTGAGCCGGCTGAGGTCATCGGCGGTGCCGGACAGATTGACATCGTACAACGAGCCGATCGTGCCCTCGGCCTTCAGTGGCTGCACGATTTTCTCGTTGAGCAGATCGACCGCGCGTTCGAGTGCGATATTGTCGGGCAGGACCGTCTGGATTGAAACGACTCGCTGCCTTTCCATATGATCGATCTCCACCGGCCCCTGCTGGAGCTTGACATTGGCCACATCGCCGACTGTGATAATCTTTCCGCTGTTGGTTGCCAGCGGCAGCAGGGCAATGTCCTGCGTGTGGCGGCTCCAGTCGTCGCGCCCCTTAATGACCAGATCGATCTCGCGGCCGTTGAGGAAGTAGTTGCTCACCTTGGCGCCGTCGACAAGGGCGTTGACGCTCCGGCCGATGGCGGAGGCATCGAGACCGACATCGGCGGCCCGGACCCGGTCGGGATACACGCGTACTTCGGGGTTGCCGAGATCCAGACCCGGTTCGGGACGCGAGTTTGATCCGGGGATGATCTGCGGCACCTGTGCGAAGACTCTCCCGGCGATCTGGAGCACCTCGGTCAGCTCCGGTCCGGTGACATCGATACGGACCGAACGGGTGCCGGCGAAGCCCCGTCCGAAGAGCGACGTCTGGCTGGCGAAACCGATCGTGCCGGGGATCGAGAAGATCGCGCGGTTCGCGATCGGGACCAGCTCCTTCGCCCGGCCGGCGTCGCGGGCGGACATCCCCATAAACGCCTGGTTGCCGAACGCGACAAAGAAGAAGTTGTCGACGCCGCCGCCGGGCAGGGTGTCGGCCGACTTCGTGTCAGCCTCCCAGTACGGTCGCATCTTGTTCTCAATCGTCTGCCCCGCCTTCACCATTTCATCGAGGTTATACCCGGGCGGCGGAAGCATAAAGGCGAAGACGAGATTCTGGTTGCCGTTGGGCAGATATTCGCTGTCGGGCAGCAGCAAATACGATAGTCCCATCGAAACGATGATGATTCCGAGGATCGTTCCCAAGCGTCGGCGGCCGGTGGCGTTGACGTAGTCTACGAACGCGGCGATGCGCGCGGCGAACCGTCCGAGGACGGTGTCTTTGCTGTCGGTCCCCTCCAGTTTGCTGGACACTTTCAGCACGCGGGCAGCGAAGGTCGGGATGACGGTGATCGAAACGATAAGCGAAATGGCGATCGCGCTCGAGATGGCGATCGCGATGTCTTTGAAGAGCTGCCCGGCCTGCTCCTTCACGAAGAGAATCGGGAGGAAGACAGCCACAGTGGTCACCGTTGACGCCAGGAGCGCTCCCCATACTTCGGTCGTGCCGTCGTAGGCGGCCTGCCAGCGCGATTTGCCCATTTGCATGTGCCGGTAGATATTTTCAAGCACAACAATAGCGCTGTCGACCACCATCCCTACCGCGAACGCCATACCCGCCAGTGATATCACGTTGATCGTGCGGCCGAACATGGCCATGGCGAGGAAGGTCGTGATGATCGAGATTGGGATAGCCAGGGCGATCACGAGCACCGCCGACGGCGACCGCAGGAAGATGAACAGGGTGAGGATCGCCAGAAATCCACCGAGATAGATGTTCGACATCACCAGGTCGATCGCGGAATTGATATAGACCGTCTCGCGGTACACGTTCTCGATGTGCATGCCGCGAGGTTCCATAATCTCCTTATTGATCACATCCATCTGCGCGATGAGACCGTCGAGAACCTTGATGACGTTGGCGCCGACCTGCCGCTGGGCGTTGAAGGCGATGGACGGGGCACCCATGTGACGTACCGCCGCGGTGGCCTTTTCATGACCAAGGGCGACCTCGGCGACATCACCGACCCGGATCGGCACGCCGTTGCGCACGGTGATGACCGTCTGCGCGACCGCCTCCGGTGATTCGTAGCGCGACATGGTGCGGACAATGTAGCGCCGTTTGCCTTCGCCGAAATCGCCGGCGGAGATGTCACGGTTGTCCGAACGAAGAGCGTCGGCCAATTGGTCGACGGTGATCCCGGAGGAGGCGAGATGATCGGGATCGAAGGTGACCTGCATCTCGTCCTCGAGACCGCCGAAGACGTTGATCGAGGCCACGCCCGGCACGCGCTCCATCCGCGGCTTCACCAGCTCCTCGATCATCGTCTGCTGATAGGGCACGTAGACCGAATCGTTGAGCGGCTTGACGACAAACCAGGCGATCGCGCCTTCGGTGACGCCCGACGACGTCACCACCGGGCGGTCGGCGTTGGTCGGGTACGACGGCACCTCGGCGAGCTTGTTGGTGACACGCACGGTGGCTCCGGTGATGTCGGTGCCGGCGGGGAACTCAAGGGTGATCACGCCCCGGCTGTCGTTGCATTCGGAGCGCATTTCGAGCAGACCCTCGACCGACTTGAGGTAGTCTTCCTGCTGCTCGATGATTTCCTTTTCGATCTCTTCGGGTGAGGCGCCGGCCCAGGTAGTCTGGACGGTGATGATCGGCCGTTCGACCTCGGGGGTGAGCTGGATCGGCACCCGGCCGAGCGCGAGAAAGCCGCCGACGATGGCAATGAGCACGCCGACGATGACGGTCACGGGAAACTTGATTGAGGAGGTGATGAGACTCACGGAGTATCCTTCAGAAGCTGGTTATTCGGCTCAATCAATCGTTACTGGTTGGGGGGTGGTGTCTTGTCGACCGCCGCCTGCTCGCCCGGGTCGCCGCCGGCCACATTCACCGGGCTGCCGGGGAAAATGCGCTCGTTCCCGCGCACGACGACCGGCATGCCGGCTGCGAGCTGTTCCCCCTTGACCGCGATCATATCGCCCTCGGTGGAAGTCGTCAGGACCGGTACCGGCGCCGCCTTGCCGTCGATCACGGTATAGACCAGGGTCTGCATCCCCTGCCGGATGATGGCGTCTTTCGAGACGGCGAGGCTGTTGAACTTCTCGCGCATCGACAGGCTCGCCCGTACCAGCATGCCGCCGGCGAGACGGCCC
This sequence comes from uncultured Ignavibacteriales bacterium, assembly GCA_964414435.1. Lineage (GTDB taxonomy): Bacteria > Zixibacteria > MSB-5A5 > GN15 > FEB-12 > JAGNLV01. The sequence continues at coordinate 3,389 of CAYPYM010000317.1, forward strand.
TCGCGGTTGGGCACATCGACCAGCACCGGAAACGTGTGGGTCTCGCCGTTCGCACTGGGCGAGATGCCGATCACCTTACCCGGCATCGGCTTCTCCGAAATATCGGCCTGCACCACCGATACCCGGCTGCCGATCTCGAGATGGCCGAAATACCGCTCGGGCAGATCGACCCGCACCCGGATATGCGAGATGTCGCTCATCTCAAACACCGGCGTACCGGGGCTGACCCAACCGCCGACATCGACCAGCTTGCGCCCGGTGTAACCGCTGAACGGCGCCTTGATCCGGCAATTGGCGAGATCGAGGGCGAGTTTCTGACGGTCGGCGTCGAGCTGACGGAACTGCTGTTCGGTGATTGTCGCCCACGCCGTAGCGCTGTCGAGCGCGGTCTGAGCCACGAGACTTCGGTCGTGAAGGTCTTTGGTGCGACGGAGCAGATCGGCGGCGAGATCGGCCCGCTGGCGCGCCTGCTCGGTTTCGGCCGTCTTGGAATCGAGTGAGTATTGAATCTGCTCGGAGTCGATACTGACCAGTGATTGCCCGGCCTTCACCGGGACACCCTCGCCGGCATCGATCTTCGCCACCCTCCCGGAAACTTCGGCGACAATGTTGCTGGACACGACCGCTTCGGTGCGGCCGGTCAACGTGATCTGATCATGAAATTCCATTTCGCGGACCGAGTCGGTCACGACGAGGGTGGGCGGCATCTGCTGTGCAAGCGCGGCCGAGGCGAGAAAGAGCACCACGGCGAACGCGCTCGTTCGTGAACTGATCTTCATATGATTATTGATACCCCTTTGTCCGGTTGGGATCGGCGGCCCGTCACCGATCCGACACATTCTTTGTGAGCTATGTAACACAAAACGAGTAGTAAAGTTCGACTGTTTTAGTCTAATTTAGAGTATGTGATACGGAGGAACCGGCCGAAAGTTCAATCCTCTATATGAGGTCGGAGCACGGCCCCGTTGCCGGACAACCGGTTACCACAAAGAGGGCGACAAAAAGAAGGCGATGCCGCCCGGACGCGGCATCGCCAATTCGAGATCGGGTGTGATCCCTATCCCGAAGACAGGGTTGCCTTACGCGGTTATTTCAGCAGAATCATCTTCCTCGTCTCGACCCGATCGGCCAGCGTCAGACGATATAGGTAGATACCCGAGGACTGATTCGAGGCATCCCACATGACGGTGTGGCGGCCGGAGCCGAACACGCCGTCGGCGAGAACCGCCACCCGCCG
>CAYPYM010000318.1:0-1665 GCA_964414435.1 uncultured Ignavibacteriales bacterium
GGCCAACCGCCGCAACGCCCTCAAATCCACCGGCCCAGACGCGTCTACCCGGCGGCGTACTACCTCGTCTTCTTCTCTTCTCTCTTCTCGATCTTCTCCTTGCGCTTTTCCTTGGGACTGCGCTTCGCCGGTTTCTGCTTCTCCCGCTTGCCCTTGTCCTTGCTTCCTTTGTCGCCCATAACCGCCTCTCCGTGTTAGGATTTTATCTGCGCCCGGCACCGCGGGCAACTTCCCGTTGCGACCGGGGTGCCGCGTTTCTGCCTCAAACTACACCGTTGGCGGCGGGGTTACAAGCGAGAACTCGCCCCGGCCCGTGCGTTACTCCACGGCGTTCCGGCCCAAAACAAAACCGCCGGTCGGACAAACCAACCGGCGGTCATACAATCTACATCGGAAAGGGCATCAGCCCGGGCGCTTATGCCGCCCCCGGCTTCCACACCTTCCACACTTTCCCGACCAGATCGGGGCCGGGCTTCAGCGTCTTCTTGCCGGGCTGCCATTCGGCCGGCGTGGCCTCGGTGCCCTTGCTCTTGCGGACATGCTGGAACGCCCGGATCTGACGGAGCGTCTCCTGGATATTCCGCCCGACCGGCGGCGTCATGATCTCAAACGCCTGCACCACGCCATCGGGATCGATCAAGAACCGACCGCGGACGTTGATACCGGAGTCCTCGTCGTAGACACCGTAAACCTTGCCGAGATTCCCGCCCTGATCGGCGAGGATCGGGAAGGGAATCCCGCCATCGTGCATTTTCGAGAGTTCTTCTTCGTCCCAGATTTTGTGGACGAACTGCGAATCGACCGAACAGGCAAAGACGTGAACGTCGAGTTCGGTGAGTTCTTGATAAGTAGCGGCGACCGTCGCTAATTCGGTCGGTCAGACAAAGGTAAAGTCGCCCGGGTAGAAGCAGAGCATCACCCAGTGGCCGAGCGAATCGGACAGCTTCACGCTGGTGAAACCGCCTTTGTGATACGCCGGCGCGACAAAATCAGGGGCTTTCTTGCCCACCTGAATAGCCATAACAGGTACCTCCTGGGGCGTTGGTTCGTACACTTTCTCTTTCGGGGGGGCGGAGGCGTCGCCGACCACCCTTCCGGTGGGACGCGCACAGCCAATCGGTTCACTCATATGCCGAGACCTCCTTTTGCATAACCGTGATCCTGCACTTTCAAAGACAGCATACTCCAGTAAGCCGACCCTGTCAAGCGATCCCGAAATCCGTCTTGTCGAAATTGCCCCGACCACTTATATTGGACCGGGACAGTTGAGATTCCCAGCGTACTTACCGACAATACGGTCAAACCGCCGCGACCGGCCCTCACCCGGCTCCGCAATCGATTGTATAAACGGAAACGACTTATGTCACCCCGTACCGGAGAATTGCCCGTGCCGCCCGTGAACCGACGCCGCCCGATCAACCCCTATCTCCTCTCAGCGCTGCTGCTTCTTCTGACTTGGACCCTGCTTCCGATGTCGTCGTTCGCCCAGGGGTCGATCTTCGGCACTGTGACAAATTCCGACGCCTCCACGCCGGCCAACGGCGAGATCACCTTTTTCGGTTTCCTCGACGACACCGACGAAGAGCTGCGGATCGAAACCTCCACCGGCGCCGGTAACGACGCCGGCAACTGGTACGACGCTACCGACGCTGGCTCGCTCTACCC
>CAYPYM010000318.1:1675-4615 GCA_964414435.1 uncultured Ignavibacteriales bacterium
TTCCAGAACTATCTCACCGAGGCGGCCGGCAATCCATACGATTACTATTTCTTCAACCCGGTCAACGGTGAGGGCGCCCATCTCGGCAAGCTCATTCCGAACAATTCGTTCCAGCAGGAGAATGTCATCCTTGCACCGGTGAGCCGGCCGTCAAAACCGACCGGTCTGAAAGCCACAATTTTGTCGGCGACCTCGATCATAGTCGAGTGGAACTACGCCCCCGGTCTGACCTGGCATGTTTACCGTCGCGACGCCGCCTCGAACGGCTCGTTTTTCCGCATCGATGACCCCACCGGCGCGCTGACCAACCCCGGGGCCGCCGACAGCTTTTTCGTCGATGACGCAGTTGACAGCACATTGACCTACGAATATCTCGTCATCGCCGAGGATGGCACCGGCAATTACTCCCAGCACTCCGATCCGGTGCAGCCCGCTGCGGCCGGTTGCTGCGTGGGGATGCGCGGCAATGTCGACGGTGATCCATTCGACGACATGAACATAGCCGACCTGACCTATCTGGTGTCGTTCGTCTTCCAGGGCGGTCCCGCCCCGGCGTGCGAGGAAGAGGCCGATGTTGAGGGGAGCGGCGGTGTCAGCATCTCGGACATCACCTATCTGGTGAGTGCACTCTTCCGGGGCGGCCCCCAACCGGTTTCCTGCCCGAACTACTGACGCGGCGCACCAGCTCGGGTGGCCCGCCATTTATGGTGGGGGATGCCGGCCCCTGCCTGGTTCCTCTCGGCCCCCTTGCGTAAATCGACTCAATCGACCATATTACACGGACCCATGACAGACCTGCTTGACAATCTTTTCGTCACACCCGAGAGCCGAATCAAGCTCTGCTATGAGGGCGAGGCCGATCCGGAGGGCCGCTGGGCCGACGGTGCTCTGCGCACCGAATCGGGCGACGCCTCCTTCCGGGTGGAGCACGGTATTCCACTATTTCACCCCGGCGAGGGGTTTGGATGGGACAACGACGAACTCCGTGAGGCGCAATTCCGGAAGATGGGGGTCGATCCCGGTAAGCTAATCGAGCGCAACTATGATTACGTCGTCAACCAGTGGCCTGAATACAGCGATTACGAGCACTGGATCGAGCGGATCGCGCGCACCGACGGCCTCATTCTCGAGGTTGCGGTCGGTCCCGGCGGCGGCTTCAGCCCGCTGATTCTCCAGAAGAACCGCGACGCCCGTCTGATCATGTCGGATCTCGGCTTCTGGCCGCTCAACCAGTGGCGACAGTTCGCCGCCCGCGCCGATCTCGGTCCGAACCTGCGCTTTGCCCAGATCGACGCCACCCGCATGCCGCTACCCGACCGCTCGATTGAGGCGGTTGTGAGCTACGGCGGAATTTCGAATGTCGGTGACCGCCACGCGGCGCTCCGTGAGGCGTTCCGGGTACTTCGCCCGGGCGGCGCGTTGTACATGACCGAGTGGCTGCCCAACCACAATATCACCCCGAAATGCCCGCCGGAGATGGTGGCCAAACTTCGAGAGTGGTTCCCGCAGATGGGGAAGGGGTTCAAGCCGCTCCTCGGCGAGATCGGATTTCACCGCCGTCGCGAGACCTACGCCGGCACAAGACCGCTGGTGCCCGGCGAGGGCGGCCTGGCCGATTACTGCGAAAAGCACAGCGTGACGATGTCGTTGGTCATGTGGCGCATCACGGCGTACAAACTGGGATAAGGGCATGCATTCCGTTTTTTGTTGATTTTCATCCCCGGTCGGCCGACACTCACAATATCATGGCGCGGATTCAGAAACCACCGCCGGGACGACTTGTCGTATCGGTCATTTACTCCTCGATGGACGCACTTGCCGACAGTCTCAAGGCACTCGAACGCAAGTTCGGCCGGGTGCAGTTCGAGACAGTCGAAATCCCCTGCTCCGACCGTGAGACCTATCGCGAGGAAATGGGCGACACGCTCCAGCGGCGGCTGTTTTCATTCGAGAAACTGTACGCCCGCGACAGCCTGCCCGAGATCAAAGCGATCTGCCACAAGGTTGAGCCGATGTTCGCCGACACCGTCGGCGACTTCATTTTCCGTTCAGTAAATATCGATCCCGGCATCCTGACACCATCGAACCTGGTTATGGCCTCCCACCGCGAATACAATAATCGTCTGTATCTCCGCGACGGCGTTTATGCGCAGATCGAGTTGATCTGGGGCAGCGGTCAGTTCTGCCGCCTGCCGTGGACCAATCCCGACTTCTGCGAGGGGGAGGCGGTGGAGTTTTTCCTGCGGGTGCGGGAGAGTTTCGAGATGCTTGCGGAATCCCGCGATTCGCAGACCGCCAGCCGTTAGCTTCCGGCTTTTTTCTTTCTTTTGGCTGTATCATTAATCAAATTGAGACGTTCGTCGGTCAATTGGTGGGGTGGTCCCGGCGAACGGCTGACGGAACGGCCGTGTCCACACCGACTAACTCCTCTGTGTCCCAGCGGCTTACCGATCCAACCACGACCCCGCCCGGACTAACAGGTAAGGTGCTCGATGGATAAGTTTGTAATCAAGGGGGCGAAAAAACTCAGCGGGACGCTCAAAGTCGAGGGCTCCAAAAACGCGGCGCTGCCGATCATCTTCGGCGCACTGCTCATCGATAAAGGCGAAACGACTATCCGCAACGTGCCACCGCTGCGGGATATCTATACGACCAAGGCGATGATGGAACATCTCGGCGCCCGGGTAACCTACGATGACTCGGCGCAGGTGATGACGATCGATGCCTCCGATATCGATAAAGACACCGCACCGTACGATCTTATGCGCAAGATGCGGGCCTCGTTTCTCGTGCTCGGGCCGCTCATTTCCAGGCTGGGACGGGCGCGGGTATCGCTACCGGGCGGCTGTGTACTGGGGGCAAGACCGGTCGATTTTCATATCAAGGGATTCCGGGCGCTCGGGGCCACGGTTACCGAGGAGGCCGGTTACGTAGTCGCCG
>CAYPYM010000319.1:0-4609 GCA_964414435.1 uncultured Ignavibacteriales bacterium
GTACCGCTTCCGCGCGCCGGCGGTGCTGACGCCCACCGATGACATCACGGTGGTCGCCGTAACCAAGACGCACCCTGTCGCTGTTATTCAGACCGCTGTCGCTTCCGGACTTCACAATATCGGTGAAAGCCGGGTGCAGGAGGCGGACGAAAAAATCACCCAGCTCGGGCAGATCGCCCGGTTCCACATGATCGGCCATCTCCAGACCAACAAAGTCAAGCGGGCGGTGCAGTTGTTCGACGTTATCCAGTCGGTCGACAGTCTCAAGCTCGCCGATGAAATCAACCGTCAGGCCGACGCCGCCGATTTCGATATCGACTGCCTCATCGAGGTCAACTGCTCCGGTGAGGAGCAGAAGTACGGCGCGGCGCCGGAGGCGTGTCTCGATCTCTGCCGCCAGGTCAACGGGATGAGCCGGATCAACCTGGCCGGCCTGATGACGATCGGGCCGCTCACCGACGACGAGGAAGCTATCCGGGCGGCGTTCCGAAAATGCCGCGAATTGTTCGAGCAGGGTCAGGACCTGTTCGGCGACGATTTTGACACCCTTTCGATGGGGATGTCGGCCGATTATCCGCTGGCGATCGCGGAGGGGTCGACCATGATCCGGATCGGTTCGCTTCTTTTCGGCTCCCGCGAGTCGCAGTAAATCCATTACAATTCAATAGCTTAGCTCCTCCCGGCCGGACTGCGCCGGGGGCTGACTGAACCTGTCCGAGGCCGGCCGCAGAATCCGCCGTAACTCGGCCCGCTCAAAAACCTTACCTGTGCGAAACAAATCCTTCTTTGGTCGCCGCCCGCGCTCAACATATCGGTGAAATGCCCGATAATAAAAACAGAGTGTACCGAACTGAAACTGCTCGAATTCAGAACAGTAACCATCGGTGCCGATCGGCTAACATTGGAGGAAACCGAAGGAGCAGCCATATGAGTACCGGCCTGTCACCAAATGATATCCGCAATTACGAGTTCTCGAATCAGATGCGCGGGTATGACAAAGACGAAGTCAGAGAATTCCTGGAGCAGGTAGCTGTTACCCTGGAGACTCTCAAGCAGGAAAACCTGAAGCTTTCGATGCAGGCCGATTCGCTGAAATCGCAACTCGAAGCGGTCAAGCAGTTCGAGACGGCGATCAAGGATGCTGCGATCGACGCCCGCAAGAACGCCGACCAGACGATCGCCAACGCCAAGAAGCAGGCGGAAGAGATCCTCGAACAGGCGAACAAGGAAGTCGAGGAAGCGGTCGGTTCCCGCGAGCAGCGGATCAGGCAGGTTGAGGCGCAGCTCGTAAAACTTGAAGCGACTCGCACGAATTATCTGAGCAAGCTTCGCGACATGATCGAATCGCACCGCGACCTGATCAACGATATCGCCGAGATGAAGGCGCCTTCGATTGCCTCGACGGTTGTGCCGGAAGCCGACACAGCGCCGTCGACACCGTCGGATTCCACTCCGGCCGCGTCCGCGCCGAGCAAGCCGACCGCGTCGTCGATCCCGGCTCCGACCCCGGCCGCTCCTCCGACACCGGCTCCGAAGCCGGTTGAATCCGCGCCGGCCGCCGCCGCTCCTGCTCCGACGCCGATTCCGATTCCGACCGCGCCGCCGGTGGCGGCCCAGCCGCCTTCGCCGGCGGAACCGCCGAAGCCGAAAAAACCGTACTTCGCGACGCAGGAGAACGACTCGGAAACGTCGTTTGAATCGCTGAATCCGTTTGAGCCGAAGGAGCCCGACTCGCACAGCGGCACCAACGGTATCGAAGTTGAAGACTCCACCGAGGTTTCGCGCCACACGCTCGAGACGATCGGGACGAGCGCCACACCGGATGAGCCGGATCGGACCGAGGAGGCCAACGCGCCGTCGCGGATAGTCGCCAAGGAAGCCGAGGCCAAGCCGGAATCGCCGCTTGATCCGGAACTGGCCGCGGCCCTGGAAAACTACCAAGCCGCCAACCAGGAGACGCCGGAACTGAACCGGCAGCCCGCCCCGGTGGTCGAAACGACCGCGAAGGCGGAGGATATCCCGCCCGAGTTCATCCCGGTCGGCGACGATACCGCGAAGACGACCGCGCCGCAGCCGGAACAGGCCTCGACCGACAAGATCAAGACGGGCAACGGCGACGAAGAGTCAACCGAGCATAATGCGATCGATATCGACCAGCCGATGGGCGAGCCGCAGCCGAAACAGGGCGGCAACCCGGCGCCGGAAGAGATCGCGCAGGAGCTCGACGCCGTCGCGGCGAAATTCGAAGAGGAAATGGACAAGGCCGCACGGTCCTGACAGATTTCCCCCCACGCAGTTAAAGACCGGCCCACCATCCCCCCCGGGCCGGTCTTTTTTTGTGCCTTTTTTCGGCTGACAGGCTCCTTCATTTCCGTATATTCGCAGCATTGAACAAGACAATCCTCCCCACTCAAGGAGCCTCGCTATGCAAACGGTCCAGGAATTTCACGCTCATCTCGATGAAGCGGTCGCGTATATCAAGTCTCAAATTTCCCTCACCCCCAAAATCGGCATCATTCTCGGTACCGGGCTCGGCTCGCTGGTCGACGGAATCGAGATGGTCGGCACGGTCAGCTACGACAAGATCCCGCATTTCCCCGTTTCGACGGTCGAGTCGCACGCCGGGCGGTTACTCTTCGGAAAACTCCGCGGCAAGCCGGTGGTCTGCATGCAGGGACGGTTCCACTTCTACGAAGGCTACACCTTCCAGCAGATCGCCTTTCCGGTGCGGGTGATGAAGGCGCTCGGGATCGGCACGCTGATCGTCTCCAACGCCGCGGGCGGGATGAACCCGAATTTCAAGCCGGGTGATGTCATGCTGATCAAGGACCATATCAATTTCTTCCCCGGCAATCCGCTGATCGGCCCCAACGACGACAACTGGGGCGACCGCTTCCCCGACATGTACGAGGTCTACAATCGTGGATACATCGAAATCGCCAAAGATGTCGCGCTCGGAATGAAGCTGCGCCTTCAGGAAGGCGTCTATGTCGGGCTGACCGGCCCGTGCCTCGAGACCTCGGCCGAATATCGCATGCTACGCGGGTTCGGCGCCGATGCGGTGGGGATGTCGACCGTGCCGGAGGTTATCACGGCGCACCACCAGCACAACAAGATCCTCGCGTTTTCGATTATCACCGACATGGGACTGGCCGACAACATGCACCCCTGTTCTCTGGAAGATGTGATCGGGACCGCGTCGCGGACCGAGCCGGTACTCCGGGATCTCATTGCCGGATGTGTCGAACGAATGGATGTATAGTTTCGAGTGAATCGATTCATAGAGCGGCCGCCGGAGGATCTTCGGCGGCCGTCTTGTGTTCGGGCCGGCCGATGCGGTGCACGCTCAGCCGCCTGTCCCGTACCGCCGGCCAGCCACCGCTTGACCAAGCGGATGTGATTGTCTATTTTGAAGGGGTGGCAGCATTATGTCGCTGTCACGTGACGATAGGCTGACTGCTGACAACGGGAGGGAGCATCAATGGCGCCTGACGATCAATTCCAGTCGATTCCGAAGCCACCGACCGAACCGGCCCCGGAGCCGACTCTTCAATCGCTGAGCATTCTTGATTGCTACGATGAAGCGTGGAGCCTCTTTCGCCGTTTTATCTGGTGGATCCTTGGTCTGCAGATCGCGTGGCTTCTCATCAACAAATTGATAGCCCTTTTCAACATCGCGTTCTTGCCGGTAATCCTGATGTTCTTCGTAACGTTGCCGCTCGGTCTCGGTTATAATCTGATATTCATCCGGTTCGCGCGAGGTGAAAGGCCCCAGGCGACGGACTGGTATATCGGCTTCCGTCGTTACGGCCGCGTGCTGGGCATGTTCCTCGGATTCGGACTCCTCGCGGTGGCGGCCATGATTCCGCCGGGAATTGTATGGTTGGTCAGCGCGCTGGGTGAAGGGTCGACACCTCCGATCGTGGGACTGTTCCTCGGCCTCTACCTGATCGGCATCGGCCTTCTTGGCGTTTATGTCATCTATGTGTTCACCGTCATGGCCGATGTCACGGAAGTCGGCGTAATGCAGGCGTTCCAGACCGGTGTGGACCTGGTCAAGGGCAACTGGATCAAGGTGGTGGGGCTGCTGTTTTCCGTGTTGCCGTTGTCTCTGGCCGGTGTCCTTCTGACGTCGTTGCCCCAGCTTGTTCGGTTCATCTCACCTGAAATCTCATTGCAGGCCCGCGCCGTGCTCTGGTTGTTCCTCCTGCCCGGATCGGCCATCCTGGGATTCACGAGCCTTATCATGAATCGCGCGTATGTCAAGCTTCGCGCGATCAACGGCCTGCCGGAGCCGCCGCCGGCCGAAAGCGCACCGGTTGTCGAACCCGGCCCCGAGCTGCCGATGGCCGGCGTCTAATCGCCGGGGGGGTCAGGCGGATGGGCTCTTAAGCGTTGAACTCCCCCTTCGTTGGAGAACTCAAATGATCGGCAAAAATCCTTGATTCCTGTCGGCTAGGCTGTTATGGTGGTTGAGATTACAAGTTGGGAGGGAAGTACATGCCACAGAAATCGACAGTAAGATCGTGGCGTCCAGGCATCCTGCCGAACTCGCTCCTGAGGAAACTCAAAGGCAGCGTAGTGTCCAATATGCGGGCTGTGGATGAAT
>CAYPYM010000320.1:0-4566 GCA_964414435.1 uncultured Ignavibacteriales bacterium
GAAGTCCGGCTCCCGGCCCGATGGATTCAGAAGATGAAGAACTCGATCCAGATGGCCGGCGAGAAGTTCTCGTCGCAGCACATGCTCATGAACTACACCGATCACTTCTATCGGCGCGCTTTCGACTCCGCTCTCCGGCTCCAGGAGAACCACTACGAGAAGACCAGGAGCGTGACCGCCTGGCTCGACCGCATGCGGCGGAGCTGGGCCAGCCTCGCCATCGAGGACGTCAAGATTCCCGACATGGGCGCGACCGTCTATGTCGGCCAGACCTTCCCGATCGAACTCGCCGTCCGGCTTGGCGAGATCACCCCCGACGATGTCGATGTCGAATTGGTGTCGGGACGGCTCAACTCGCAGGAGCAAATTCTGTCGTTCAACACCGTTCCCGCGACCCTCGCCAAGGTCAACGGCGGACCGTCGACCAACGGCGTCTACTCGTTTGCCGGCGAGGTCACCTGCACCGAGTCGGGGCGGTTCGGGATTGCGGCGCGGATTATCCCGCGCAACGAGAATCTGCCCCACACATTCAAGCCGCGCCTCATCAGTTGGTGGTAAGTATCACGGCCGTGCGACAGCGTCAGCGTCGCACGGCATTTTTCGTTTTCGCCGCCGCTCAGTTCCCAAATGCCTATCTTCCTGTCCATCATACGGCTATCATGATGACCCGGCGGTCGTCGCGGCGTGAAATTTGCTGTCGACGGCGCCACGATTTTGCACCATCCACTTGACTTCCAACCGATTCCCGCGTTAATTCGCAAAGATATATCCGTACTCAGCAAGACATATGGTTATGGAGGAACCAATGAAACGCAACCTGATACGAGCCGGTATTGCGCTCGTCGGATTAACGCTCATCGCGGTTCCGGTCGCGTTCGCTTTCGATTTCCAGACAATCGAAAACACCGTCTCGGAACACACCCTCGCCAACGGTCTCCGCATTATCGTCATGGAGCGTCATGAGGCGCCGGTGGCCTCGTTCGTCACCTACGTCAACGTCGGCGCCGTGGACGATCCCAAGGAATACACCGGCCTGGCGCACATGTTCGAACACATGGCCTTCAAGGGCACGACCGATATCGGCACCACCGATCTCAACGCCGAGCTGGCCGCGATGCGGGTCGAGGATTCAATCTTCTACGACCTTCGGGCGGAACGCAAGAAAGGCGAACTGGCCGATTCGGCCCGCCTCGAACAACTTCAGAACGACTTCGACGACGCCATCGAGGCGGCCAATAAATACGTCGTCCCGAACGCGTTCGACCATATCCTCGAAACCAACGGCGCGGTCGGTCTCAACGCCGGCACCGGCGACGACCAGACGAGCTACATCATGAGCCTGCCGTCGAACCGGCTGGAACTCTGGATGGCGATGGAATCGGCCCGCTTCAAAAAACCGGTCCTGCGCGAGATGTACCGCGAGCGCAACGTGATCGCCGAGGAACGCCGTCAGACCCTCGAGAACAACCCGATCATGCGCGCGATCGACGTCCTCAAGTCGACCGCCTTCACCGCACACCCCTACGGCATCTCGATTGTCGGCCACGCATCGGACATCCAGAATTTCACGCGTGACGCCGCCAAGGCGTTCTACGCCAAATACTACGTGCCGTCCAACATGATCCTCGCGATCGTCGGCGATGTCGATCCCAAGGAAGTCTTCAGCCTCGCCGAGGAGTACTGGGCCGACATTCCGAAGAGCCCGCGGCCGGAACCGGTCGCGACGATCGAACCGGAACAGAAGGGCGAGCGCCAGGCTATTCTCGAAGATCCCGCCCAGCCGTTTTACGCCGAGTGTTACCACATTCCCGATTACAAAAACGCCGACTACCCGGCGGTCGAGGCGATGATGGACTACCTCGGTCAGGGGCGGACCTCGCTGCTGTATGAGAACCTGATCAAGGACAAGAAGATCGCCGCCGAAGTCGGCGCCTTCGCCGGCTACCCCGGCAATAAATACCCCACTCTCGCCCTGCTCTACGCGATGCCGTCGGCCAGCCATACCAATGAGGAGTGTCAGGCCGAAATCCACACCGAAATCGAGCGGCTGCAAAACGAGCTGCTGACGCCCGAGGAGATCGAGCACATCAAGGCGCGCGCCAAAGCCGGTTTCATCCGCGGCCTCACCAGCAATCTCGGCATGGCCATGCAGTTGGCCTCGGCCGAGAACGACTGGGGCGACTGGCACATGCTCTTCAAAGAGCTTGACCGTATCAACGCCGTCACCGCCGAGGATATTCAACGCGTGGCCAAACAGTACTTTACCAAGAACAACCGTACGGTCGTTTTCCTGAATACGGCCCAGAGCTAAGGGGAGTGGGACAGACATGTTCAGAAAGATAGCATTGCTCGGGGTGCTGCTGGTGGCCGTCATGGCCGTCGCTGCCGGCGCCCAGGATGTCGACAAGATCAAGATCCCGGAGCTGAATCCGCTCAAAATACCGAAAGTCGAAAAGATCACGCTCGACAACGGCATGCGCCTCTACCTCCTGCAGGACAAGTCGCTGCCGCTGTTTAACGTCACCGTACGACTGAACGTCGGCGAATACCTCGATCCGGCCGATAAAGTCGGGCTGGCCGATATCTGCGCCGACGTCATGCGCACCGGCGGCACCGCCAAGCACTCCGGCGACGAGATCGATGAGATCCTCGAGGGCATCGGCGGCACGGTCGAAACCGGCATGGACGACGTCCAGGGCTCGGCCTACGTCAACGTCCTGTCGGAGTACACCGACACCGGCCTCGACATCCTCGCCGAGGTCCTGCGCACCCCGCGCTTCGACCAGGACAAGATCGACCTGTCCAAGGTGCAGGCGCGCTCCGGGATCTCCCGCCGCAACGACGATGTCGGCACGATCGCCCTGCGGGAATACCGCAAGCTGATCTACGGCGCCGACTCGCCGTACGCTCGCACCACCGAGTACGCGACGATCGACGCGATCACGCGCGATGACCTCATCGAATTCCACGACACCTACTATCGCCCCGAAAACGTCCAGATGGCGATCTGGGGTGACTTCGACCAGAAAGCCCTCGTCAAAAAAATCAAGGCGCTCTTCGGCGACTGGCAACGCGGCTCCGCCCCGGTACCGCCCCCGCCGAAAGTCGACTACACCTGGCGCTCGAAAGTGTATTACGCGCCGAAGGCCGACGCCGCCCAGTCATATATCCGCATCGGCCACATCGGCGGTGTCGTCACCGATCCCGATTACGCCGACAAGATCGTGATGAACTCCATCCTCGGCGGCGGCTTTGGCAGCCGTCTGACCAACGAGGTCCGGACCAAGCTCGGTCTCGCCTACTCCGCGGGCGGCCGCTACATCTCCAATTTCGCCTACCCCGGCTACTTCTTCGCCATCGCCTCGACCGACAATTCCAACACGGTCAAGGCGGCCCGGGCGATGCTCACGGAGATCCGGTCGATGCTCACGACTCCGCCGACCGAAGAGGAGATGCAGAAGGGCAAGGACGGCTACCTCAACTCGTTCGTATTCAATTTCGACAGCCGCCGCGAAGTCGTCAATCGCATGATGACCTACGATTTCTACGGTCTCCCCGAAGACTTCCTCCAGCAGGAGAAGGAACGGGTCGAGCAGGTAACCGCCGCGGACGTCCAGGCGGCGGCGCAGCGCAACCTCCACCCCGACTCGATGATCGTGCTGGTCGCCGGTAATGCCGACGCGTTCGACATGCCGCTCGACTCGCTCGGACTCGGTCCGGCCGAAGTGCTCGACATCACCATCCCCCGTCCCGAATCGAAAGCCGCCGAGCTGAGCATCAACGACAACACCCTGTCTCAGGGCCGGGCGATTCTCTCCGCCGGCATCGAGGCGATGGGCGGTCTCGACGCTTTCAAGGCGATCAACACCGTGGCTCTCAAGGCCCAGATGAAGCTCTCCATGCAGGGGCGCGAGTTCGCCATGCCCTATTCCTCCTGGCGGGAATACCCCGACAAGGACAAATCCGAAATCAACTTCATGGGCCGCAGCATGGTCGAGTTGAAAGTCGGCGACCGGGCCTGGCGGACCAATCAGGTCTCGGGTCAGCTCGAGGAACTGGGCGAGGAAGAACTCTCCAAAAACGCCGAGGAAGAAGCCCGCTCAACGATCCGCGTCTTCAAGGCGTTTGACGATCCGTACTACCGTGCGGTCTACGCCGGCGACGAGAAGATCGGCGAAACCGATGTCGAGTGGATCGCCCTGGTCGGCGTTGACGACAAGGAAATCGCCCGCATGGCCTTCGCCAAGGACACCCACATGCTCGCCGCCAAGTCCTACTGGGGCCAGAGCATGACCGGTGAGGGCACGATGGTCGAGGTCTACGCCGACTATCAGCAGTTCGCCGGCGTCACGATGCCGATGAACACCCAGGTCACCATGAACGGCGATAAGGTCATGGAGTACGACGTCAGCGAGTACAGCGTCAATACCCCGCTGCCCGAAGACACGTTCACGCTGCCCGAATAAGCGACTTAACTACAGCAGGTTACGAGGGCCGATCCACGTCGTGGGTCGGCCCTTTTGCATGTCGGGCGCTGCTTGACAAATCAACAATATTGGTTATCTT
>CAYPYM010000321.1:0-4566 GCA_964414435.1 uncultured Ignavibacteriales bacterium
CCACATGCGGTGGTCGTGGTCGACCCACGGTCCGCGATCGTGATCGGCATCGGGGCCAAGCGGCCGCCATCCGATGTAGTCACCGTAAACCGCCCACCGTACCCGCGCCGGCGACCAGGTGTTGCCCGGAATCCAGTACCAGCCGTAAATCGGATCGTAATTCCATTCGCCGTAATGATAGACGATATTCCCCCACGGTTCGTACGACGACCACATCCAGCCGTCATCGGTATCGAGCCAGTTGCCGTATTCAAACGGCGACCAGTCCGGGCCGACATACGGCTGCCAGACCGGCCCCCACGGCGAAATGTCGATCCAGTCTCCGTAATCGTACAGATCGGGATACTCCTGGGCGATCACCGACGTCTCGGCCGACGGCGGACCGGACAAATAGGCGGAACACCCGTTCACCAGGGCCAGGACGGCTGCGACTGCAACGACGACGGCGAGCCGGCCGGCGATATGTTTGAGGCGATTCCTGCGTTCCACGAGGCACCTCCGTGTCTTCGAGTCAATAGTAATTCGTTTCCTCAGGATGGAATAGGCGGCGCCGAGGAACTCGGACGATGTGCTGACCTGTAAAACAGCCGCGCCGTCAAAAGGTGCCCGACACCGAAAGCGCTCTTAACCGCTTGCCCGGATTCGGACTGGCCCCGACGCGACAGATTGCCTATGTTACGCGCTGGCGAGATTGTCCCGCCGTCAGGAATGGGAGATTGCTATGACCGACACCGGATCCACCGTTACCGACCTCTACTGCTCCAAATGCGAGCGCCGCTTCGATATCGATTCCATCCAAACCCTCTGCCCCTGCGGCGGACCGATTCTGGTTGACTACGACTACCCACGCGCGGCACAGGCGATAGATCGCGACGCGCTCCGCGCTGCGCCCGACACGATGTGGAAATACCGCACCGTCCTCCCGGTCAAGGATGAACGGAACATCGTCACGCTCGGCGAGGGCGGCACGCCGCTGCTCAAGTCGAGCCGGCTGGGGGAATCGCTCGGCCTGAGCGAACTGTATTTCAAGGACGAGACGGTCGAACCGACCGGCTCGTTCAAGGCGCGCGGTCTCGGCATGGCCGTATCCCGCGCCAAAGAACTCGGCATCGGCAAGCTGATCATCCCCACCGCCGGCAACGCCGGTTCGGCCGTCGCTGCCTATGCCGCCCGGGCCGGGCTGGCCTGCAAGGTGGTCATGCCGGAAGACGTCCCCGCGCCGTTCCTGGTCGACAGCGTGTACCACGGTGCGCAGATCGAACTGGTCCCGGGGACAATCGCCGACTGCGGCCGCCGCGCCGCCGAACTGGTCCAAGCGGAAGGCTGGTTTTCGGTCGCGACATTGAAAGAGCCGTATCGCATCGAAGGCAAAAAGACGATGGGCTACGAACTGGCCGAACACTTCGAATACACCCTGCCCGATGTGGTGATCTACCCGACCGGCGGCGGCACCGGTCTGATCGGAATGTGGAAAGCGTTCGATGAAATGGAGCGAATGGGCTGGATCGACTCGCGCCGCCCGCGCATGGTGGCGGTGCAGGCGGATGGTTGCGCACCTATCCCGCACGCCTTCGAGCACAACCTCGATCACGCCGAACCGTGGCCCGATCCGCACACGGTGGCCGCGGGGCTGCGCGTACCCGGCGCGGTGGGTGATTTCCTCATGCTCCGCGCAATCCGCGAGAGCCACGGCAGTGCGATCGCCGTTTCCGATCAGGAGATCATGGATTCGACCAAAGAGCTGGCTGCGATGGAAGGGATTTTCTCCTCGCCCGAGGGCGGGGCATCGATGGCCGCGCTCAAGCGTATGATTCAAACCAACGACGTCCGCCCCGACCAGCGGGTGGTCGTATTCATCACCGGCGGCGGCTACAAGTATCTCGATGTCCTCAAGGCCTTCGGGTAGTCGTTATTCCGCGCAAGAACCTACACCGCAATCACTTACTGCCGACCGGCCGGATTGACGCGTTATCCGGCCGGAAAATCGTAAGCAGCCATACCGGTTTCTCTTGCGTTATCCAAGAAACGATATACCTTACCGGCGTGACTTTGTGAATTTTTTAACAAGGGTTGTGACATGAGTGACTCCCGCATCGATGACCTCCGCAAGCGCCGGGCAAAACTCGTCGCCGGCGGCGGTCCCGGGGCTGTTGCCAAACAGCACGAGCGCGGTAAACTCACCGCCCGCGAACGCATCGACCTCCTCTTCGAACCGAATACCTTCCGCGAATCCCTTCTCTTCGTCAAGCATCGCTCCACCAACTTCGGGCTCGACAAAAAGGAATTCCCCGGCGAAGGTGTTATCACCGGCCACGGCATCATCGAGAATCGTCCCGTCTATGTCGCGAGCCAGGACTTTACGGTCGGAGGCGGCGCGGTCGGCGAGATGACCGGCAGAAAGATAATGGAAGCGATGGACGCGGCCCTCAAGACCGGCGATCCGTTTGTGATGATTAACGATTCCGGCGGCGCCCGGATTCAGGAAGGTGTCGACTCGCTCCAGGGGTACGGCCACATTTTCTATCGCAACGTGCTCCTCTCCGGCGTCGTGCCGCAGATCAGCATCATCGCGGGACCCTGTGCCGGCGGCGCCGCCTACTCCCCCGCCCTCACCGATTTCATCATTCAGGTGCGGCACGAGGGCCAGCTCTATATCACCGGCCCGCTCGTAATCAAGCAGGTGACCGGCGAGGAAATCACGGCCGAGCAGCTGGGCGGCGTCGAAAGTCACGCCTACTATTCCGGCGTCGTGCATTTTATCGCCGAGGACGACGAGGACGCAATCAACATCACGCGACGTCTGCTCTCGTTCCTGCCGAGCAACAACTCGGAGGACCCGCCGTTCGTGCCGGAATTGCACGACGAGGTCGTGGTTCCCGATGAATCGCTCAATTCGATCGTGCCCGAGGATCCCCGCGAGCCGTACGACATGCACGATGTCATCGCGCGCATTGTCGATCAGGGGGATTTCCTCGAGGTCATGCAGCATTTCGCGCCGAACATTCTCGTCGGTTTCGCGCACCTGACCGGCTACACGATCGGGATCGTCGCCAATCAACCGATGCAGAAAGCGGGCGTGCTCGATATCGACTCGTCCGACAAGTCGGCGCGGTTTATCCGGTTCTGCAACGCGTTCAATATCCCGATCGTGACGTTTGTCGATGTCCCCGGTTTCCTCCCCGGCGTACAGCAGGAATACGGCGGCATCATCCGCCACGGCGCCAAGATGCTGTTCGCCTATGCCGCCGCGACCGTGCCGAAACTCACGCTGGTCGTGCGCAAGGCGTATGGCGGTGCGTATCTGGCGATGTGTGCCAAGAGCATGGGAGCCGATCTCCTCTGTGCGTGGCCCTCGGCGGAAATCGCCGTCATGGGCGCCGAAGGCGCAGTAAACGTGCTTTTCCGAAAAGAAATCGAGGCGGCCGAGGACAGCGCGGTCGAGCGCACCGAACGGTTGAACGCCTACAAAGAGCAGTTCGCCAATCCGTACATCGCCGCCGCCCACGGGCTGGTTGATGAGATCCTCGAACCGGCCGACACCCGGGCGTATTTCGCTTCGGCGCTGGAGGTTCTCCGGGCCAAGCGTGAACTGCGGCCGGCCAAAAAACACGGCCTCATCCCGCTCTAGGCGGCCCGACGGAGAACCGATATGGCTGACATGTTACGTTTCGCCGCGCAGTTCGGGATCATCTCGATTCTCATCGTCTTCCTCGTGCTCGCCTTCATCGCCGCCATCGTGTCGCTGTTTCGTCGACTCGACAATCACTGGCAGGCGCGCGAGAAGGCGCAGGAAGCCGCCGCCGAAAAGGCAGAACCAACTATCGACAACACCACCCTCGTCCTGATCGTCGCCGCCGTGGCGACGATGTTCCAGGGACGCTACTATATTCGACGCGTCCGTCGCCTGCTGCCCTCCGATGCCGTCAGCGGCACCTGGTCGATGCAGGGGCGGGCGACCTTGCACGGCTCGCACGTCGTGTCGAAAAAGAGGTAAGCCGGCCGCCGCGGATGGACGGCCCAACATCAGTGCTTCAGGAGCAGTCAGATGAAACTCAAGATAACCGTTCACGGAGTGGCCTATGAAGTCGATGTCGAGGTGCTCGACGCCGGCGAGGGATTCCCGATGCCCGCGGCTGCTTCCCGTCCCCGCCCCCAGTCCGCCCGTCCCGCTCCGGGGCCGGCGGCGCCGCCCCCGCCCGGGCCATCCGGCCCTGCCCCCGCGGGTGACAGCGGTTCGGTGGCGTCACCGATCGCCGGCACCATCGTGGAGATCAAGTGCAAACCGGGCGATTCGGTCAAGCAGGGCGATATCCTGCTTGTGATCGAAGCGATGAAGATGAAAACCTCGATCGCGGCACCGACCGCCGGCACCGTGCGCAAAATCCCGATCGCGGTCGGAGACACCGTCCGCGAAAGCCAGATCCTGGTCGAATTCGAATAACGCCGCCGGCGAACGGCACGGAGCAACCACATGGATTTCCTGTTGAATTTCCTGCATACAGGAGCGCTCTACAATTTCACCTGGGGCAATCTGCTCATGATCGTGGTCGGATGCGTCTTTCTCTA
>CAYPYM010000322.1:0-4563 GCA_964414435.1 uncultured Ignavibacteriales bacterium
GCCGAGAGTATCGTGCAGTCGCTGATCGAGGAGAAGGGCAAGGGGATGGCGGTGGAGGATGCGGTGACGCTGGCGCTGTATGCGCGGCACCTGAAACGGATCAACGCCCATCTGGTGAATATCGTGAGTGCGGTGGTGAACCCGTTCCCGCGGGTCGGATTCCGGGCGAAGCCGAAAGAAGAAGACTGATCGTACGGCGGCCGCGGATGACGCGGCCGTTTCTTTATCCCCGTACAAATCGAAGATGTAAAATCCCGGTCGGGCGAAGCGACGGGGATGGACGTTCGCGTTGAGTCGAAGGGGGCGTCCGACGGAAGGCGGTAGAAGGGATTTGACCTTGTATCTTGGTTCAGACCGAATATTTCATGGTAACAGATAGAGGCACGGGCCGGGATGAAACTTTGTTTTGACCCAGGCCTTGTGAGCCTGTTGCGTAGATTAGTTCTCCCGGCCCGTCACAGGATCGCGTAACGCCGAACAGTATCTGAGGCCGCCCCAAGGGACGAGCCCGTATTGACAAGGTAGGCGTCAGCGTCCTCAAGTACTCACAGTATACATCGGAGTTTTTCGATGGACAAGAGTCGATTCGTAGTTGGCATCGATGTCGGTAAAGAGGAACTGGTCGTTGCCCTTGAGGCAGGGGTTCCGAAGTCGTTCGGGACGACGCCGGGAGAGATCGGGCGCCTAGCCCGGTGGGTGACGAAGCTTGCAGGGGGACGGCCGGTGCATCTGGGGATGGAAGCGACCGGGGTGTACAGCCGTCGGGTGGCGGCTCGGCTGAGCGGGTATGAGTCATTTCGGGTGAGCGTGATCAATCCGGCCCAGATCAAGGCGTTCGGCCGGGCGCTGCTGACCCGGACGAAGACCGATCGGGTTGATGCGAAAGTGATCCGGGAATTTGTTCGCAGCCAGTCTCCGGCCGCGTGGGTGATGCCGGCGGTCGCCCGTCAGCAGCTGTGTTCGTTGGTGACGCAGGCCGATGCGTTGCGGCGTGAGGTCCAGCAGTGGAAGAACCGCAGGCATGCCCATGAGCACGATATCAACGTCCCGGCCACCGTTCGGCGTTCCACCGCCGCGATTATCCGCACTCTGGAGCGGGAGATTGAGCGGCTCGACCAGGCTATCGCCGACATGCTGAAAACAGAACCGGACGTATTCGAGGATGTCCGCCTGCTAACCTCGATCCCCGGGATTGCGGTGCACTCGGCGACCCAGATTCTGGCCTACGGCGGTGAGAGCCTGACCAATCGAACCCGCCGCCAACTGGACGCCCATGCCGGGTTGGCTCCAGCGCAGCGGCAATCGGGGACCTCGGTGCGGGGAAAAAGCCACCTGGCCAAGCAGGGGAATGCCCGGTTGCGCCGGGTCCTCTACATGCCGACGCTGGTCGCGGTCCAGTTCAATCCACGGCTCAAACGGTTCTACCAGCGCCTGCTGGAAAAAGGAAAGGCAAAGAAGGTTGCCCTGGTCGCATGTATGCGGAAACTCCTCAATATCATCAGAAGCATGTTGATTAAGAGAACTACATTTCACCCCAACTATCCACTCTTGACATAAAGGACAGTATCTACGATTTCTTCTTCAGGCCGATGCCCAATCCCATTTTCGCGGCCGGCAGCAGGTCCCGGCGGTGCAGCACGTGCCACAAAATCGCCAGCGCGACATAGGCGATCGCCACCTCGATCCGAATCTGTTCCACAATCAACTGCAACAGGAAGAGCACCAGCAGGAAGATGCCGTCGGTGCGGTTCAGCCGCAGATTGACCAACACCGCCACGCCGAACAGCGACTGGGCGGCGGTGAGGAAGAGCTCGTGATCCTGCAGGGTGTCGAGGACGAACGGTCGGATCGCCCCGCCGGAGACGGCGAAAACGAGGGGGATCGTACCGATGAGCAGGGTCCACTGGTTGACCTTGGACGAGATGAGTGCTTTGAGGGCCGAGCCGGCGTGACCGCGCATCGCCCAGGTGGCGGCGACAATGAACTCGGGGGATTCGGAGGCGATCGGGGCGAGCCACTGGACGAGGAAGAATTCGTTGATGCCGAGGGTGGACCCGGTGGCGACGAGCGACTCGGCGAACGGTTCGGCCACGAAGAAAATCACCAGTCCGGCGAAAAGGAAGAGGGAGATGGTCCAGATGCGGCGGGGGGCGGTCGACATGTTGGCGATGATTTTGACCGGGCCGACCAGTTCGGGTTCGGTGGTTTCCATCTGGGCGGCCCGCCGGGTGTAGAGGGCGAAGAGGGTGACGAGGATGACGGTGTCGATCAGGTTGAGGCTGCCCTTGAGGGGGATCGTGAACGAGTAGAGGGTCGCCATGCCGAGGTAGAAAATCTC
This sequence comes from uncultured Ignavibacteriales bacterium, assembly GCA_964414435.1. Classification (GTDB taxonomy): domain Bacteria; phylum Zixibacteria; class MSB-5A5; order GN15; family FEB-12; genus JAGNLV01. The sequence goes on from CAYPYM010000322.1 coordinate 2,339, forward strand.
CACCCGCTGGGTTTTGTCGAGGATGATTTCCTTCTTCTTTTTGGCCAGGATGTAGATGCCGAGCACAACCGGCCAGCCGAGCCCGACCAGCAGGCGATTGGCCCCGGTCATGTTGGCGACGGCGTAATGCGCCTGCGACGGATCGTGGGCGGCTTTCCAGGTGAAGACGAAATCGACGGCGTACTCGGGCATGACCGCCACGAGGGCGAGGATGGCGACGGCGAGCGATTCGGAGATGTCGATCTGGGCCGCCTCGGCCGCCCATGAGAGGACGAAGGCGGCGCCGAAGATGGCGATGCCGAATATGAGGGCATCGAAATGCGGCACGGTGTGGAAGTGCGTGATGCCGAAATACAAACCGGGCAGGCAGGAGGCAAACGTGATCGCCATGATCACGTAGAGGTATGGGTCGATGTGGTAGCGGTGGCGCTTTTCTTCAGACATGCGGCGTTCCGGGGCGGGGTCCTTTCTCGGCGGCGGTTCGGGGTCAGCCCCGGATTATCATGTTGACGATATCCTTACGGAGGAGGACGCCGACCAGATTGTCATGCGAAGTCACGAATACTCTCCGAAAATCCTTGAAAATCATCATCGCTGCGACCTCGACGATGCGGGTCTCCGGGGTGGTCGTCTCGAAATCCTCACGGAAGATCTGCGAGACCTTGATTTTGTCCTCGCGCTTGAGCAGCTCCTCGAACGGTTCGACATCGAGCGAGTAGTTCAGGTTCTGGATAAGTGTCTTATAGTCCGGGAGGGCCGCCTTGATGAGGTCGCGGTCGGAGATGACGCCGACCAGGTGGTTGTTGTCGTCGACCACGGCCAGCGCCGAGAGGCGGTTGCGGAACATCTCGTTGGCGACATCCTTGAGGGTGTCGTCGGGGCGCACCTTGACGACATCGTGACGCATGATATCCTTGACCATCAGTTCCTTGTCGATCGTCACGCCGGCATCGCTGACCAGCTTGACCAGATCGCGGGGGTTGTTGATCGCGAGGACGCGATCGAGCACGCCGGGCTGGCGGGCGAAGGCGGCCAGGCCGGAGAGGGTTTGCAGATACAGTTTGGCGATGGTCGAGGGGGTCAGCAGGAGGCAGACCACGTGGACCGTGACGCCATCGGGGGCCTTGTCCTCGAGCCCTCTCTTCGAGAGGCCGACGAGGATGTAGAGTTCCTTGACGGCGCCGGTGCGGGCATGGGGGAAGGCGAAGCCGCGGCCGTAGGACGTGCTTTCGACTTCTTCGCGTTCGCGGACAGACCGGATGACCTCGTCGTAGTCCATATCGACCTGTTCGCCGCGGAGCAGATCGAGCAGCTCGTTGACCGCTTCTTCTTTGGTGCGGGCCTTGAGATCGACATTGATGCGACGGTCCATCAGCAGGTTGGCAAGTTTCACGGATTACCCCTTCACGCTAACTGGTAGCAACTTTTTTCGCTTTATCTTTTAACATGGTCGGCGACGCCACGCCGCCCGAGACGAGAAACTTGATGCCCTCCTCGATCGTCATTTCGATCGGGTGGACCTCATCGAGCGGCACCACCACGGCCATCCCCGAGATCGGGGTGGGTGTCGACGGGACAAACACGACGGCGCAGGTGCGCATGACCTCGCCGAGCTTGACCTGGACCTGGTTGGAGATGAACCCCAGGACCCACATCCCCTTCCGCGGATACTCGATCAGCGCGACATCCTTGAACGACTGCATCGTCGGGCCGGCGACCGATTCGAGCAACTGCTTGGCGGCCGAGTAGACCGGGCGGATCAGCGGCAGTCGGGTAAGCAGGCGATCGCCAAGGCTGTACAGGCGGTGTCCGATATAGCTCCGGACGACGATGCCAACCAGCATGATGATCAGGAGGAGGGTGACGACGCCGAGGAGGGGGATGTCGTAGCCGAGGGCGCGGAAAAGCAATGGACGGAGGATGCCGTCGATAGCCTCGAACAGGAATTTGAGGACGATGTACGTCAGGATCACCGGCACGACCACGAGGACGCCGGAGACAAACGAACTTTTTAGAACGGCACCAATTGTTCTCATCCGGTCCAGCCTTGTTTGAGGCGGCGTAACTCACTCCGATTTTATCGGTAAAGAAACGTTGTGTCAAGTAGTTACTGCACACCCTTCGGGTGCTTTGCTCCGGCGCGGGCGGGGCGGGCTGCCCTTCGGGGCCTTTCTCTGGCGGGCACCCTGCGGGCACCCTTCGGGTGATTTGCTCTGGCGCGGGTG
>CAYPYM010000323.1:0-4563 GCA_964414435.1 uncultured Ignavibacteriales bacterium
ATGTACGGCGACCTCGATACGTCGATTCCGTTCGACAACGACGACAAAGCGTGGCGGATGGTGATCGTGCTGCGGAAGATGTAGGGATTGAATGTAGGTCAAGAGCCCTGTGCTCTTGACCTCTTCCTTGCTGCGGTTCCCCATTCGTCATCTCCGCGAATGCGGGGATCCAACATTGTCCAGCGCTACGGACCTACTCCAAATAGTAGTGAGGATGCTTTGATAAGGTCATTCCGCCCCACTCGATAAACATATCCTGATAGTTCAGATCATCGCCGGCTTCTTCCGTCGTCAGCGGCCTGACGCGATATAAGAACTGCTGCACCGAAATTGAGTCGGCTACAATCCGGATATCGCTGACCTTGATCGCCGGCACCAGTCTCACCTCCGCACTCTCTCCTGACGGGTCTACCTTCACGAAGTTCAGCCAAGCATCATACACTCCCGGCCGCACGCTGTCGATTGCAATCTCGCGACTGAGATCGGTGAAGGTTTGCGAATACGATGGTTCAGTGGCCACGCCAATTGTGTCCGCCCGATCGAAGTGCCTATACAGCGTCATTCGGCCCTCGATCAATGAATCCGCCGTAACAGGAATCGCCAGCGTCACTTCTCCGTACGGTGACCACTCCTCTCCGTGACTTCCCTCGGGCGGCCCGCACCCCTGCAAAAAGGTTAGCGCTAAAGCTGGAATCAACCAGAGACTTCTCATTTCGATACCCTCCTGTCTGGGCGCTAAAACACCCGCTCCACTTCCCACTTCTCGCCGTCGACCCACAGCCCGACCACCTCCACCGGCAGTTCCCACCCGCGCACCGTCTCGGCCGCCTTGTGGAGATGTTCCAGGTGCTCCTCTTTGGACACCGGATTCCCGGCACACATATCGTGGGAAACGATTGCGACCACTTTCGATCCATGCGCATTGACCGAGACCAGCACCCGCTCTTTGATCGTCGGCACCAGGATATCGTGACCGTCGGCGAGAATCCCGTCCGGCCCCGGCTCGGTGATCATGTCGACATGGTGCGCATTGTAGGTGGATTGCATCCATTCGAATACCGGCCGCTGCGTCCGGCCGTCCATGCAGTTGATCGCGGTGACAAAAACCTCGTCGGGCATCGGCAACCTCCCTTAAACAGTAAGCGTTGTCTTATCTCGGCGGGGTCTCCCCCGACCTCACATTCCTTCCTGATCGAGCAGTTCCAGCACAGCGGCGAAATCATCCGGCAGCGGCGCCTCGACCTCGACCGGCTCACCCGTCACCGGATGGACGAATTCGAGCTTGCGGGCGTGCAGCGCCTGACGGTGCATGATCGCCAGCAGCCGCTGGCCCAGTTTGCGCTCCGGGGCGAAGATCCCCTTGTGCCACTTGTCCCGGCCGCCGTAATCGGGATCGCCGAACACCGGCCGCCCGGTAAACGTAAAATGCACCCTGATCTGGTGCGTCCGCCCGGTCTCGAGCACGACATCCAGCAGGTCATACACCCGGTAGCGTTTCTTCAGGTAATAGCGTGTCCGCGCCTCGCGCGCGGCGAGACCGTTCACGGCCATCTTCTTGCGGTTTTTCGGCGACCGCCCGATCGGCGCGTCGATCAACCCCTTCTCCTGCGGCACATGCCCGCAGATCAGCGCGAGATACCGCCGGTGAATCTCGCGCGCCTGTAACGCCTTCTGCAGCGCATGATAGACCTTGTCGTTCTTGGCGACAAGCAATAACCCCGACGTATCTTTGTCGAGCCGGTGCACGATCCCGGGCCGATCGCTCCCCGAGCCGGCCGCGAGCTTGTCGAACCGGTACATGATCGCATTGACCAGCGTCCCGGTACGGTTCCCCGCCGCCGGGTGGGTCACCATCCCGATCGGCTTGTTGACCACGGCGAGATACTCGTCCTCGTAGGCGATGTCGATCGGGATGTCTTCGGCGATAACGCCGCGCGGGGGCGGCGGCGGGATGGCAATCTCGATCTTGTCGCCGGGGGCGACATCGTAACTCTTGTGGGCCGGCCCGCCGTTGACCGTGATCTGATGGTCGCCGATCAGGTATTGGATACGACTGCGCGTAAGATCGAGATCGGTTCGGCCCGCGAGGAATTTGTCAAGCCGGGTCGACTGCGTGTTGTCCGGCACGACGATTACCTTGTGTTCCACCCCGGCCATCGCCACCTACGACTGCACCGGCGGCGCGATCCGGACCAGCGTCGCCATCTCACGGACCGCCCGCTCGAACCCGACCAGCACCGCCCGCGATCCGACCGCGTGCCCGACCACGAATTCGTCGACATAGCCCAGTTCGGTCAGCGGGCGGACATTGCTGTAATTGACGCCGCGGCCAAAGAAGATATTGAGGCCCGATTTCGAGGCCGCCCGTCCGACCCGGTCGAGCCGGTCGAGTTCGCCCTGCGCCTCCTCGACCGTCCGCGCCCCGGTGTAGCCGCCGCAGTCGAGCATAATCGCCGAGGCCCCTGCCTTGATCGCCCCCTTGACCTGGTCGGCTTCCGGCTCGATGAAATAGCAGACATTCACCCCGACCCCTTTGAAGCGGTTGGTCAGGTCGCCGAAATCGATCGGCGCCGCACCGAAGTCAATTGTCGAAACCGGGCTGTCGGCATCGGCGTGGTCGGCCACGAGCGTCACCATCCATGGCTTGACCTCCATCGCCCGTTCGACAACGTCGTCGATCGGGGGCATCTCGACAATGAGCTTGGTCTTGACGACACCCTTGAGAATGTACAGGTCGCGGTCGCGGACATACTTGCGGTCGCGCCGAAGCTGCACCGAGATGCCGTCGGCGCCGGCCAGCTCGGCCAGCACCGCCGCCTGGGCCGGGTCGGGTTCGTTCAGATGCCGCACCTCGCGCAGGGCGGCGACAATATCCAGATTTATAGTCAGCAGCGACACGATGTACCTCCGGGTCGATTCAGATTTGCCTTTTCCCTGTATACGGAATTATACCGTCAGAGTAACCTACGGGCGACGAGGCGGCGGGTCAAATTGAAAAAATCGTCAATCGAAAGCTCTTCGGCGCGGATATTGGCCGGAAGGCTCAATTCGGAAAGGATTTCCCGGAGCTGCCCGGTATCGGCCACCGGCTCCGGCGACAGGTTGTTGACCAGTTGCTTGCGGCGCTGACGGAACGACGCCCGCACGACCTGTTCGAATTCCGGCGTGACGTTCTCGGTCCCTTCCGCGCGTGGCGTCAGCTCGATCACCGCCGACATGACTTTCGGCGGGGGCGAGAAATTCTTCGGACCGACCTCAAAACTGATACGGGCATCATACCCAAGCTGCGTAAAGATACCCAGTGGCGACCAGTCCTTGCCGCCGGGAGAACCGCAGATCCGCTCGGCGACCTCCTTCTGCACCATAAACACCGCCCGGTCGATCCGGTCGACATGGCGCGCCGTCCATTCCATCACCGGCGACGACAGGTTAAACGGCAGGTTGCCGACCAGCTTGAAACGGTCGACGCCGTGTTCCGCCGGTTCAAATGTGAGGAAGTCGGCGTTGACAACTGAAACGTTGTCGTGCCCGCGAAGCAGCTTGCCGAGGTACCCCATCATGTCGCGATCGAACTCCACCGCAACTATCCGCGCGCCGCCGGCGGCCATCGGCAGTGTCAGCGCGCCGCGTCCGGGGCCGACCTCGACAATCGTGTCGCCGTCGCGGATATCGAGCGTTTCGATAATCCGCCGGACGATAGTTTCGGATTTCAGGAAATTCTGACCGAGTCGTTTTTTTGCGTGGTAGCCGGGCATGCCTTACCCCCCGAACGTCTCCACCAGTCCGAACAGCTTCCGCACCGTGCGATCGACCGTCTTCTCCACCTCACCGAGCGGCACCTGCTTCAATTCGGCGACCTTCTCGTAGACAAACCGGACATACGCCGGGAAATTCTGCTTTCCTCGATGCGGCACCGGGGTCAGATACGGCGCATCCGTTTCGAGAATGACCTTGTCGAGCGGCACCGCCGCGGCGACCTCGGCCATCGATGCCCGCGGGAACGTGATCACTCCCCCGACCGAAATGACGAACCCGAGACCGATCACGGTCCGGGCGTCGTCGATATCGCCGGGGAAACAGTGAAAAACACCGCCGCTAAGTCGCGGCGCATATTCACGCACGATCGCCACCGTATCGGCAAACGACTCTCGGGTGTGGATCACGATGGGAAGTTTCGTTTCGGCCGCAAGCTCGAGTTGCCGACGAAACGCCTTCTTCTGGGCATCGCGCGGCGAGAGATCGCGGTAGTAGTCGAGCCCTATTTCGCCGATCGCCACCACCTTGCGGAGCGTCGTCCACTCTCGCATCTGCCGAATGAGCGCGTCATCGAGTGTCGAGGCGTCGTGGGGATGCACGCCCACCGTGGCGAACACCATCTCGTGCTTTTCGGCCAGCGCGACCGAGCGTTCGCACGAGGCCCGGTCGACCCCGATATTGATCACGGTGTGGACCCCGGCGGCGCGGGCGTCGGCCAGCGCCTGATCGCGGAGGCCGTCGAATTTGTCGAAATCAAGATGGCAGTGGGAATCAATCATCAGCCGACCGATGCGCCCGGCGCGATAT
>CAYPYM010000324.1:0-4561 GCA_964414435.1 uncultured Ignavibacteriales bacterium
GGTGAACTGTTTCGCGGCATCTGTCGGGCGCCGACCGACTGACGACAGCGCCTCATCCTTCTTCGCGCCTTCGGTCTAAACCAGGATCGTACCCGACCACGACCGGCCGGTTATCTGGTTGTTCGGACCCGAGTCACAGTGCGAGTTCAGGCTTGACTCGGCCAATGTTTCGCTCACCGACGCCACGATCCTGTCGTCACCCTATCCGGTCATCCGTACCGGCCTCGATCCCAACGCGGTTCAGGCCGGACAGATGCACTGTCTGTCGGTCTATCCTGATGCCGCCCTGTCGGGGACCAATCAGGTGGCGATCCGTTACGAAGACGCCGACCTGATGCTCGGTGGAAGATCACTGGGTAATGAAGCGACGCTCGCGGTTTACCATTGGGCCGACGGGAGCGGCGAGTGGCAGCCGGTCGGTGGCATGGTCGATACGGCCGCGAATGCCGTCTATGCCGAGATTCCCGAAGCCGGTGTCTACGCCGCCTTCACCAGTGATATCGTACTGGGTGTCGACGACACGGAGCCGGAGATCTCGCTGCCATACCGGTTCGAGCTGGCTCAGAACTATCCGAATCCGTTCAATCCGGTCACGACGATCGCCTACAGGCTGCCGGAGCGAAGCCGCGTCACGATCGAGACTTACAATCTGCTTGGTCGGAAGGTGAAGACACTGGCCGATTCCGAGCAGCCGGCCGGCACTCACACCGTAACGTGGGACGGCACCAGCGAGTCGGGTGGGGCAGTCGGCACCGGCGTCTACCTCTACCGGTTCCGGGCGGGGGATTATTCCGAAACGAGGAAGATGCTCCTGTTGAAGTAGAGGCGGACACCCAAGTCGATATCCGCGTTTGATTTCAGACGGGGGAGCCCCGACTCCGGTCGGAGCTTCCCCCGATTCGATTGTCTCCAGCGCATGATGACGGTGACACGGACCCGCATCACCGCTCTAATCCCCTGCACAGCTTGCCCGAACATCGCGGACCATCGTATCCGTAAGCCAACACATACCTTTTTGTATACTTTGGGAACTTTCATCGGTTCTCTTTCGACCGCACACCAACTGGAGACTTGACAACAGAGTCGACAATATATATCCTGTTAAGCAAACGGGTATCCACGCGGCGCTGAAACGGGTCCGGGTCGCGTCCTTATCTAAATCGCACGAGAGTTCTCCGGGCAGAAGTAGGAACAGGTGGTTCGTGAACCTGACGAGCCGCTCGTCCGAGTCTCTTCGCATGATTGTATAACATCGCATTCAACCACTAAATCGTGAGGGGCGTGTCATGACGCGCGTCCCCCTGCTGCACCCTTTAACCTTAGGAGGAGGTGACGTCCGTGCTGTATTTATTTGAGCCGGCAGAACTGATGGGCCGGCCTTGCCCGCACAAGTGTCTCACCAATTGCGGAACACTGTGCCACATTAAGCCGCTCTACGGGCCGCCGACGATCTGATCGAAACGGGGCAGCGATGTGAACGCATCGTTCCCCACGATCCGCGCCTGTGCGTTTGATATCGCACGTTCCCTCCTTCAACAGGGGAACGGCGAATTGAGACGCCGCGGACGCGGTGTAAGGAACCGCCGGGGAAGCGGCCCAGCCGTCTTCCCCGGCCCATACAAACGCGAGACAGGCTATGTCCAGAATATCGTATTTTAATCACTTCCAGCGCCGGCCGGACGGCAACTGGCTGGCGTTTAATGCCCGCACCACCGCGCTGGCTTTGATGACGCCGGAAAATTACGCGCTCTACGGGCAGATTCGCGACAAGCTGGCCAACAACGAACAGGCCGACCTGACCGCCGCCGAGCAGGACTTGCTCAAGCAGCTCGAGCACGGGCAGTTTGCTTTTGCCGACGGATTCGACGAATCGGAGTACCTCAAACTCAGACACAACCAGGCGCGGTACGGCGAACAGAGTCTGGGCCTGGTGATCGCACCCACGATGGCCTGCAATATGGCCTGCACCTACTGCTTTGAAAGCAACAAGCACGGCCGGATGAAACCCGAAGTCATCGAGGCCCTTATCGATTTCGTCGCGAAGCAGGCGAAACCCCTCGAAACCCTCTCCGTCAGCTGGTACGGCGGCGAGCCGCTCCTGGCCATGGACATCATTGAGGATCTCACCGAGAGTTTCCGGGACCTCGCCGGGGAATACAAATTCGGCTACGGTGCCGCTATCATCACCAACGGTTCCCTCCTGAATGAAGACAAACTCGAACGGCTGATCGCCGCGGGCGTGACCCACGCCCAGGTCACGGTCGACGGACCGTCGCGGGTGCACGATATGAAGCGCCCGCTGAAGAACGGAAAATCGAGCTTCGATACGATTCTGCGGAATGTGAGAAACGCCGTGGACCGCATGGAGGTCGTGCTGCGGGTGAGTGTCGACAAGGACATGACGGCCGAAAACGTCCGTCTCCTGCTCCGCGAACTCGACGCGGCCGGACTGAAGAACCGCGTCGGCGTCTACTTCGGGTTCATCGAACCATCCACCTCCGCCTGCGCCAATATCGCCGACAATTGCTTCGACAAAGCCACCTTCGCCCGCATGGAGTCGGACTTCACGACCGTGCTGATGGAAGAAGGCTTTGACGTACACAAGATTCCGTCTCCCATTTCCACCGTGTGTGTAGCCCAGCAGATCGGTTCGCACGTGATTGATCCCGACGGCGACATGTATCGGTGCTTCAATTATGTCGGCGATAAAAGCAAGTCGGTTGGTCGGGTGTTTGAGCTGCTTAACGTCCAGCACCCGGAGTTCGTGCGGCTTTTCAAATTCAGCCCGTTCGATGACGAGGGCTGCCGCACGTGCAGAGCTCTGCCCCTGTGCATGGGAAGCTGTCCGGCCCGGCGGGCCGACTTCAATCCCGCCCACGAGGAAATGTGCGAGAGCTGGACCTACAATCTTGAGTCCATCCTGGAAATCATGGCCGCGGTCAAACTGCAGCGGATGCAGGCGGCGCAAAAGGAGTCGATATGAGTGAATTCAAGCTTTATCCGCATACCGTCGTGTGGGAAATCACCTGGGCCTGCAACATGCGGTGTATCCACTGCGGGACCTCAGCCGGCAAACGCCGCCCCGACGAACTGACCACCACCGAGGCGCTGCACCTGATCGACGAACTGGCCGCTCTCGACTGTGAGTCGATCACACTCTCCGGCGGTGAGCCGCTCATGCGCACCGACTGGCCCGTGCTCGGTCGTCGCATCCGGGACCACGGCATCCAGCTCAACATGGTCACGAACGGCTTCGCGGTCGACGAGAAAGTGGCCGACACGATGGCGGAACTGGGGTTCGACCGGGTCGGGATCAGTTTCGACGGCGTCGAGAAGACGCACAATTACATCCGCCAGCGCGCCGACGCCTACAGCCGGGCGATCAGCGCGATGCGCCTGCTGCGTACGGCGGGCATCGACTGGTGCGGGATCACCCAGGTGTCCAACATCAACCTCGCCGAACTCGACGCCATTCGCGAGATTCTCATCGGCGAGAGCTGCCGGGTCTGGCGCGTCCAGATGACGACCAACACCGGGCGGATGCAGGGCTGCCCGAACCTCGTCCTCTCGCTGGACAACTACCCCCGCTTGATCGACAAGCTGATCGAATACAAGCGGACCAACGGCATCATCGTCGATGTCGGCGAGAACATCGGCTACTACGGCGCCAAGGCGTCGCCGCTGCTCGAAGGCTATCCGTATTTCGGCTGCTTCGCGGGCACCCGCGTTGCCGGCGTGGAATCCAACGGCAATGTAAAGGGGTGCCTGTCGATGCCCGAAGAGTTTGTCGAAGGCAACATCCGTGACAGCTCGTTCACCGAGCTGTGGAATGACCCGACGAAGTTCTCGTACAACCGGCAATTCACGCGCGAGACAGCCTCGGGCTTCTGCCACGACTGCCGGTATCTCGCCCTCTGTCGCGGCGGTTGCGCGACGACCTCGGTATCCCAATCGGGCTGTCGGGCCGACAATCCGTACTGCATGTACCGGCTCGAGGCGGCCCAGGGTATCGCGCCGACCGATCCGGAACTGGTGACCCAGGTCCTCAAGCAAATTGAAGACGCGGAAGCCGAACACCGAAACAACTGCGCGCTGCTATGACTACCGATCGACCATCGATCCTCGTGCTGTACCCGTCGGCGTTCAACTATCCCGCCGAGCTCGAACGTGTGCACGTCAAGACCTCGCAACTGCTGTTGTGTTCGTATCTGGCACAGTGGTTCCCGGTGGAGTACGCCGACCTCGAGGTCACTATCGGCCGGCCCGCCACGCCGCCGCAGGTTCGCCGGTTCGAGCGCAAGGTGCGTGAGTTCTTCGCCGAACGCCGGGTGGACATCCTGGCGATTTCATGCTGGACCAGCCTCTCGTACCGCGCGACCATGACGGTCGCACGCATCTGCCGCGAACTTCATCCCAACGCGGTTATCGTGGTCGGCGGCTACCATCCCTCGGCTCGTCCGCAGGAATTCTTCACGCCTGACAATGTTGTCGACTACGTGGTCAGCGGCGAGGGCGAACTGACACTGCGGCAGATCGCGGAGGGCCTGTCCACGACGGGGCG
>CAYPYM010000325.1:0-4558 GCA_964414435.1 uncultured Ignavibacteriales bacterium
ACGTCCAAGGAGATCATGGTGGTCGGCGGCGGCATGGCCGGCATGACCGCTGCGAAATCCGCGGCCGACGCCGGCTACACGGTCCACCTGATCGAGAAAGAAGCCGAGCTGGGCGGCTGGGCGCGCAAGTTCAACCGCGTCTTCCCGAAACATGCACCGTACGATACGCTCGAAGACTCGGGCTACAAGGATCTGGTCGCGGCCGTGACCGGCCACGAGAATATCACCGTGCACACCTCGACCACGATAAAAAAGACCTCCGGTCAGCCCGGTCAGTTCGAGGTCACGCTCCGCAACGGCCAGCCGGAGACGATCAAGATCGGCTCGATCGTGCAGGCGACCGGGTGGAAGCAGTACGATCCGAAGAAACTCACCAAGTGGGGCTTCGGCGTCACGCCCGATGTCGTCACCAACATCCAGCTCGAAGAGATGGCTGCGGGCGAGGGCATCAAGCGGCCGTCGGACGGCAAGCCGATCGAGAGCATCGCTTTCCTGCAGTGCGCCGGCTCGCGCGACCAGGAGCACCTGCCGTACTGCTCGGCGGTTTGCTGCCGGGTGTCGCTCAAGCAGGTCAAGTACGTGCGGGAGCAGTATCCCGACGCCAAGATCTTCGTCATCTATAAGGATGTCCGGGCGCCGCAGCAATTCGAACGCTTCTACGCGGCGGTGCAGGACGATCCGAATGTCTTTTTCACCAAGGGCGAGCTGGAAAGCGTTACCGCCGAGGACGGGAAGCTGAAGATCGAGGTGTCCCAGACGCTCCTGGGTGAGGATATCGCCGTCAAGACCGACATGGTCGTGCTGGCCACCGGGCTCGTGCCGACCACCAAGGTTGAAGACGAACCGGAGCCGGTGGCGGCCGAAGCTCCTGCCGAAGGTGAGACTCCGGCGACCGAGGGAGCCGACGCGGCCGGGGACGATGATATGCTCGGCGGCAAAAAAGCTGCGGCCGGGGCGGAAAAAGGCGCCCGTATCCTCAACCTGACCTATCGCCAGGGGACCGACCTCCCGACCCTCAAGTACGGTTTCCCCGATTCGCACTTTGTCTGCTTCCCGTACGAGACCCGCCGGACCGGCATCTACGCCGCCGGGGCGGTGCGCGCGCCGATGGACTTCGCGTCGTCGGTGAGCGACGCCTACGGCGCCGCGATGAAGGCGATTCAGGCGGTAGAGGCGTTCGAGAAGGGTATCTCGCTGCATCCGCGCTCGGGCGACAAAAGCTTCCCCGACTTCTTCTTCCAGCGCTGCACGCAGTGCAAGCGCTGCACCGAGGAATGTCCGTTCGGCACCCTCGATGAAGACACCAAGGGGACACCGCTGCCGAACCCGTATCGCTGCCGCCGCTGCGGCGTCTGTATGGGCGCCTGCCCGGAACGCATCGTGTCGTTTAAGGACTACAGCGTCAACATGATGTCGCAGATGATCAAGGCCATCTCGATGCCCGATGAGTTCGAGGAGAAGCCGCGCATCCTCTGCTTCATCTGTGAAAACGACGCGCTTCCGGCCGTCGATCTCGCCGGCCAGATGAAGACCAAGTACAACAGCTCGATCCGGATGATTCCGCTGCGCTGCCTCGGGTCGATGAACCCGGTGTGGGTCAGCGACGCGCTCAGCGCCGGGTTCGACGGGGTGCTGCTGATCGGGTGCAAGAAGGGCGACGACTACCAGTGCCACTTTATCCGGGGCAGCGAGCTGGCTGCGTACCGCATGGATAACGTGCGGGAGAAGCTCAAACAACTCGTGCTCGAGGAAGAGCGGGTGGAAATCCACGAACTGGCGATCTCCGATTTCGACCGGATTCCGAAGATCTTTGACGACTTCCTGGAGACGATCGAATCGGTCGGGCCGAACCCGTACAAGGACATGTAAGGTGAGCAGGAGAAGCCTCCAAAAGAAGGGGGCTTCTTATTTTGACTGAAAAATGGAATTAAAGAGCCGCAGCTCTGTGATGAAAAAAGAAGATAACCGGTATTTTTAAAGAGAAGGTAGGTGAGAGAGTCCTCCGGCAGAATTCGGACAGAAAAAGTTATAGAGCAATAACATATTAACAACCAACTGGTTATGTTTTCATAACTTCTGCTGAACGAAGGTTTGAGAGTCGCCGTTAGCCGGGAAACTTAATGAAATATTTCACAAATTTCCCTTGACGGATATGGCAATGTTGATTACATAATTAGTTGAGATCGTGAAAAAAGTAACTTTTTCGGTTTTGTTTATACCGGTGGAGGCTGTCGACATTCAACGACTTACGCAACATGGGCGACCGGCACCGGCCGGGCCCGGTCAACGATAGCAGGAAAAGCATTTGGAGTCTGTGACAAGACGTACCCGTAGATTGAGGAGTTACAATGGCTGAGACAATCCCGAAAACCCCGTTGCTTGACGAGCTTGAAAAGGGTCCCTGGCCAAGTTTCGTCAAGGAAATCAAGATGGCGGCCAAGCGGAGCCCGATGAGTCGGGACCTCTTGGGACAACTTGAGCAATCGTACGAAGAGAAGATCGGTCACTGGAAGCACGGCGGCATTGTCGGCGTGATGGGTTACGGCGGCGGTGTCATCGGCCGGTACTCCGACCTTCCGGACAAGTGGCCCGGTGTCTCGCATTTCCACACGATGCGTATCAACCAGCCCCCGGGCTGGTACTACACCTCGGAAGCCCTGCGCGGCATCTGCGACCTGTGGGAAAAGCACGGCTCCGGCCTGACCAACATGCACGGCTCGACCGGCGACATCATTCTGCTCGGCACCACCACCGATGAACTGGAGCCGACCTTCGCCGACCTGGCCAAGATGGACTTCGACATCGGCGGCTCCGGATCCGACCTGCGTACGCCGAGCTGCTGCTGCGGCCAGTCCCGCTGCGAGTGGGCCTGCTACGATACGATGGCGCTGACCTACGACCTGACCATGCACTACCAGGACGAGCTGCACCGTCCGGCGTTCCCGTACAAGTTCAAGTTCAAAATGTCCGGCTGCCCGAACGACTGCGTCGCGTCGATCGCCCGTTCCGACCTCTCCGTGATCGGCACCTGGCGCGATGAGATCCAGATGGACAAGGACGCCGTCCGCGAATACGCCGAGAAGGGCATGGACATCCAGAAGGATGTCGTCGACAACTGCCCGGCCAAGTGCATGGCGTGGGACGGCAAAGAGCTGAACATCGAGAACGAGTACTGCGTCCGCTGCATGCACTGCATCAACGTGATGCCGAAGGCGCTTCGCCCCGGCAAAGACCGCGGCGCTACGCTCCTGCTCGGCTCGAAGGCCCCGATCGTCGAGGGCGCGCTGCTCTCGAGCGTGATCGTCCCGTTCATCAAGATCGAACCGCCGTACACCGAGATCAAGGAGCTGGTGGAGAACATCTGGGACGTCTGGTGCGAAGAGGGCAAGAACCGCGAGCGCGTCGGCGAGTTCATCCAGCGCGTCGGCCTGGGCAACTTCCTCGAGGCGATCGGTCTCGAGCCGATTCCCGAGATGGTTGCGCACCCGCGTGAAAACCCGTACGTCTTCTACGAGGAGTACTTCGAGGAAGGCGATGACGACGAAGAAGAGGCGGAAGCCTGATAACCACGTCGGCCACCATGGAAAAAACGCATCAATCATAGAGGTTGAATATGCCAGAAGTACAGGAACGGCGGACAGATTTTGGCCCGCCCCATTACGAGAAGTTCTTGCCGCCGGTGATCAAAACCAACTACGGCAAGTGGAAATACCACGAAATCCTGAAGCCGGGCGTCATGGTGCACGTCTCCGAAACCGGCGACAAGCTCTACACCATCCGCGCCGCTTCCGGCCGTCTCATCAGTATCGACAAGATCCGCATGTACGCCGATCTCGCCGACAAGTACTGCGACGGCTTCCTGCGGTTCACCAGCCGCCACAACGTCGAGTTCCTCACGACCAAACAGGAGAACATCGACCCGCTGATCAAAGACCTGGCCGCGCTCGGTCATCCGGTCGGCGGTATCGGCAACGCGATCACCAGCATCGTCCACACCCAGGGCTGGGTTCACTGCCACTCGGCGGCGACCGACGCCTCGGGTATCGTGAAGTGCGTCATGGACGACCTGAACGAGTACTTTGTCGAGCGGAAACTGCCCGGCAAGCTGCGTATCGCGCTGGCCTGCTGTCTGAACATGTGCGGTGCGGTACACTGCTCGGATATCGCGATCCTCGGTATCCACCGTCGCCCGCCGAAAGTCAATCACCAGACCCTCAAGAAGCAGTGCGAAATCCCGAACGTCGTGGCCTCCTGCCCGACCGCCGCGGTCCGTCCGGCCACCGTCGACGGCAACCAATCGGTCGAGGTGATCGAGGAGAACTGCATGTTCTGCGCCAACTGCTACACCGTGTGCCCGTCGATGCCCCTGAACGACCCGCTCAACGACGGCGTGTCGATCTGGATCGGCGGCAAGGTGTCAAACGCGCGGCATGAGCCGATGTTCTCGAAGCTGGCCATTCCGTTTATCCCGAACAACCCGCCGCGCTGGCCGGAGGTGGCCGATGCGATCCGTCACCTGGTCGAGATGTGGGCCGCCAATGCGAACAAGTACGAGCGC
>CAYPYM010000326.1:0-4550 GCA_964414435.1 uncultured Ignavibacteriales bacterium
CGCGACCGGAACGGCGTCGCCGGTCAGTTCGAGACCGCCGGCATCATACGGCTGCGCCATCAATATATTGTCGCGCATAAAAAGAATCTGCCCGTCGGCATAGGCCATGTCCGACTTGGCGTTTATCAGCGGCTGGATCTTCGAGGGCTCCGAAAGTGAACTGAGGCAAATCGCATCCTTCTCGCTGCCCGTCGACTCGACGGTGCGGACAAAGAAAAGGAAATGGTCGTTGTCGGGGAGAAATACCGGCCAGCGATGGCACCAGTCCTGATTCGCCGAATCGAGCGTGGTCAACTGCTTGGCTTCACCCCCGGCGGCTGCCACGCGATACAGCGGGCCCTCCTGCTCGGGAGAAAACACGATGACATCGCTTTCGTTCCAGGTTCCGCCCCGCCCCTGGGGAGCATCGCAGATCGTCAGCGCCGGGCCGCCCGAGGCGAGAATTCGTTTCAGCTTGCCCTCGGCGAAAAACGCGATCTGCTTGCCGTCCGGCGACCAGAACGGCAGGTCAGCGTCGTCGGTCCCCTCCAGCGGCAGCGCCACCGTTGAATTGAGCGCCCGCACGAAGAGAATGCTGGCGTTCGACCGGGATGTATCGAAGGCGGTAAACGTGAGTCGCGAACCGTCCGGCGAGAGAGCCATCCCACCACCGGCCAGACCGTCCATCCGGACCCCCTCCGGCACACTGATCTCGCTTCGCACCACCGGCACCGGCGCCATGATCTGCTGCACGTAGAGCCAGCCGAGCACACCGGCCGCGACAATCGCCACCGTCGCGATCCCCCACGCCAGCCGGAACCGCAGCCGCCGCTTCGCCGACAACGGCGCCGGGATCCCTGCCTGCGAGCCGGACTGCGCGATCCACCGCAATTCATCGGCCATGTCGCGCGCCGACTGCCAGCGATCATCGGGATCCTTCGCCAGACACTTCTTTATCAACCGGTCCAGTCCCGGCGGCGTCAGCGGTTTGACCTGCGACACCGGTGGCGGGGTCGTACCCATAATCGACGCTATCAGGCTGGCCTGACTTTTCCCCTCGAACGCCCGCAGCCCGGTCACCATTTCGTAGAGCAACGCGCCAAATGCAAAGACATCGCTGCGGGCGTCGGCCTCGGATCCCTCCAGCTGTTCCGGCGCCATGTACTGGAGCGTCCCGACAATTGTCCCGGCCCCGGTGAGCGGCGTCGTCTGGGTCGCCCCGCTGACCCCCTCACCCACCCCGCCCGCGATTTTCAGCTTGGCCAGGCCGAAATCGAGCAGCTTGGCGCCGTCCGGGGTGAGCATGACATTGGCCGGCTTGAGATCACGATGGATCAGCCCCTGCCGATGCGCCGTGTCGAGCGCCCCGGCGATCTGGGAAGCAATCTGTAACGCTTCCTCAACCGGCAGGGCTCCCTTCTTCAACCGCTCCGACAGCGATTCGCCCTCGATATACTCCATCACGAGATAGTCCATCCCGTCTTCCTGACCGATATCGTGGAGGGTGCAGATATGCGGATGGTTCAGGCTGGAGATCGCCCTCGCTTCACGTTCGAAGCGAGCCCGGAGATCGGCGTTGGCGGCGGTGCGAGTCGGCAATACCTTGATCGCGACCGTGCGGTCGAGCCGGGTGTCGCGCGCCTGGTAGACTTCGCCCATGCCGCCGGCGCCGGCGGCTGCGGTAATTTCATACGGCCCGAGTTTCCGGCCGGGGGTCAATGTCATGTATACTCCTGTCGGGAGGTGGCCACAGGGCGGAGGCATTGTCGATCGTGTTCGGCCCGTCCTGTTACTTTGAGGCTAATATGGCCCCGAAACGTCTATTTTGCAAGGAAAAAATGGACCTCGCAATGGACCGGTCAGGACCCGGTGGTCCTGACATCCCTGCTGCATCGAAACCCCACTGACAAAGCAAGTTTGTCAGTGGCACAAAGGCCGCGAATCACGCCAGGGGAAAACACCCGAAGGGTGCGCCGGAGAAAAACACCTGAAGGGTGCCACCCTTCGACGCCGCTCTGGGTGCCGTCCTTTCTTTTGTTCCGCGGTTTGCTCCCCATCCGGCGGCGCCTCAGGCCGTCTTCACCGCCTTCTTCAAGGTCTCGAAGGCACTCCGCAGATCGATCAGCAGGTCATCGATATGCTCGATCCCCACACTCAGCCGCACCAGACCGTCGGTGATCCCCCGCCGTTCCCGTTCTTCTTTCGGGATCGATGAATGCGTCATCGAGGCCGGATGGTTCACCAGCGACTCGACCCCGCCGAGCGACTCGGCCAGCACGAAGACATTCAGCGACATGCAGAACTGCTTGACCGCCTCGAAATCGGCCTTGATCGCAAACGACACCATGCCGCCCGGCATCGTCATCTTGTTCGGCACCGGCTTGCCGTCGATACCGGGGAAATACACCTTCTCGACCAGGTCGACCGTCTCGAGATACTCGGCGATCTTCATGGCGTTGACCGAATGACGCTCCATGCGAAGGTGCAGGGTCTTGATCCCGCGAAGGACCAGCCACGATTCGAACGGGCCGAGCTGCCCGCCGCCGGCGTACTGGTTGAACCAGACCTTCTCGCCCAGTTCTTCATCGCGGGTGACCAGCGCCCCGCCGATTATGTCGCAATGTCCGCCGAGATACTTCGACATGCTGTGCAGGACGATATCGGCGCCGAGATCGAGCGGCTTCTGGATATACGGCGTGGCGAACGTGTTGTCCACCCCGAGCAGGATTCCCTTGCCCTCGACCAGCCGCGCGACTTTTTCGATATCGGTCAATTGCAGCAGCGGGTTGGTCGGCGTTTCGACCCAGATCAGCTTCGTGTTGTCGCGGATCGCCGCTTCGAAATTGCTCGTCTCGCGGCCGTCGACATACGTGAACTCCAGCCCGAAATTCTTCGCGATCCGCTCGAACTGACGGAGCGTGCCGCCGTAGAGATCCTCCACCGCCACGATATGATCGCCCGCCTTGAGCAGCTTGAGAACGCCGTCGAGCGCGGACAGGCCGCTCGAGAACGCCGCCGCTTTGGTGCCGTTTTCGAGCGAGGCGAGCGCTTCTTCGAGCGCCTTGCGGGTCGGATTCATCCAGCGCGAATAGACGTACCCCGACTCGTCGCCGGGGTAGTTGACCCGGTAGGTCGAGCTGGGGTAGATAGCGGTCGTCACCGAGCGGGTGCCGTCCTCCGGCACGCCGCCGGAATGGATCGCCCGCGTTTCGAATTGCCAGTTTTTGCTGCGGTCGCTCACGTCGGTCCCCTTTATTCTATGAAGCCTTTGGCCCGCATCCAGTCGTCGTTGAACACCTTGCTTATATATTTCGCGCCGTGGTCGGGCAGAATCACCACCATCGTTTTATCGGCGCCGAGATCGGCATCCTTTGCATAGCGGAGCGCCGCCGAGACGATCCCGCCGGAGGATCCCCCGCCCATGATGCCTTCCTTGCGGGTCAGTTCCCGGCACATGACAAAACACTCCTTGTCCGTCACCTGGTAGACATCGTCGATCACCGAGAAATCGAGCGTGGGGCAGAGGAAATCGTCGCCGATCCCCTCGACCAGGTAGGTGTGGGCTTCGGGCAGTTCGCCCGTCTTGAAATAGTCGTAAAACACCGAGCCTTCCGGGTCGGCCGCGATCACGGTGATTTTCGGATTCTGTTCCTTGAGATACTTGGCCGTGCCCGAGACAGTGCCGCCGGTTCCTATCCCGCCCACGAAGACGTCGATCTTGCCGGCCGTCTGCCGCCAGATTTCCGGGCCGGTGGTGCGGTAGTGGGCGAGGATATTGTCGGTGTTGAAATATTGCCCGACAAAATAGGAGTCTTTCGTCTCGCGGGCGAGCCGTTTGGCGGTCTCGTAGTAGCTTTCGGGCGAGTCGGGCGGGACCGCGGTCGGGCAGACATGCACTTCGGCGCCGAACGCCTTGAGGGTGTTGATCTTCTCGTCCGACATCTTGTCGGGGATCGTAAGGATCGCCTTGTAGCCGCGCGCCGCGGCAAACATGGCGACCGCCGCGCCGGTGTTGCCCGAGGTCGCCTCGACAATCGTGCCGCCCGGGTTGAGTTCGCCTTTGCGTTCGGCCTGGTTGAGCAGGAAGATGGCCATGCGGTCCTTGACCGAACCGGTCGGGTTCATGAATTCCGGCTTGACGAGGATCGTCGCTTTGATGCCGTGTTCTTTGGTGAGGACGCGGAGTTTGACGAGGGGGGTGTTGCCGACCGCTTCGGTCATGTCGTTGGCGTAGGAGAGGGTGCCGCTGGCAGCGGGGTTGCGATCGGCGGTCGGGCCGGTGTGGTCCTTGGTTTCCTGGCTCATGGGGGGCGCTTTCTATGGTTATGTTATGTTCGTTCCAATGGTTACCGGCCGGGCCGGGTGTCTGCCGGGTAGAACAGAATTGGTGACCGAATGTTTCTGGCCGGGCCGGCCAATACATAAGTAATACGTACCCGGATAGTCTTTAATGGTAGGGGAAAGGGCTTGGAAGTCAAGGGGATTTTGTGGGGGGGAGCTGATATGCTGACAAACCTACGAGTAATCAGAGCGGCACTCTACCATTCCCTTTCAAAGGGAGTACTGGGTCC
>CAYPYM010000327.1:0-4547 GCA_964414435.1 uncultured Ignavibacteriales bacterium
GCATGTCCGCAACCGCCCCGCCGGCACCGTAGCCAATATGCTTGATGCCCTCGCGCTTCAAGAGCCCGTGGCGCTCGGCGTAGGGGTAATGGAAAGTCATGTTGCCCGCACCGAGATCGACATGCCAGAGACCGGAGAGGGAATCATCGACGATGATCGGAACGTTGAAGCTCCCTTCCTGCGTCACCGGCGCTTCGACAATCGCGCCCGGACCGGCATAACTGAAACTGTCGGGCAGATAGAATGAGAGTGTCTGGTCGGCGTAGTCGATCTTCGTCACGAAACGCGAGAGGAAGTCATAGCCGAGAATGCCCGCGACATCGAGCCCCATTTTCTCGTGAAAGAGTGAATAGAGGTCGAATCGGGCCGCCTTCTGAGCCTCGAAGTGAATCCCCTTCATGTCCAGCCCCGGCAGTTCGGTCCACGAGAAGCTCACGACGTTGCCGGCGCCGGAACCCTTCATCTCGCCTTCCGACGGCAGGCCGAGTTCGTCGGCGAACTTCTTCTCCACCACCGTTACCCCGGCGCCGCTGTCGAGCACCCAGAGGCGTTCCTTGCCGCCGACCGTCACCGGCAGGAAGATGTGGTTCTCGATAAACCGGAACGGTATGTTCTCCGCCTTCCAGCCGTCGGTAAACGTGAAATCCTGCACGTCGCGCGAGGGCGGCATAAACAGGGTATCGTCGACCGGCACACCGACGTCGATTTTCTGGATATCCACGACCTGCACCATGCCGACCGGTTTGGAGGTCTGACGGTTATGGAACGGGATCTTGACGCCGTTGACATCGCGGAAATCACTCTGGTAACTGTAGTTCACCGACTGCGGCGTAATCGTGCGGACCATGACCGGCATGAAGGTCGTGGTGTCGATGAAATAACTGGCGGTGTCGGTATTGATCGTGTTGCTGATCGTGACCACGTAACAATCGCTTCCGGCGGCGGTATCGATACCGTCGTAGCGCAGCGTGAAGATCTTCGAATCCGGGTCGAGCTGTGCGAATTCGGCCATGAGGCTGTCGACCAGCCGTTCGCCCACCGAGGTGGTGTCGCGGTGAACGAGCAGCTTGCCGTTCTGGTCGACCGTCCAGCGGTGGTGACCGTCGTCGCCGTCGGTCTGCGTCATGATGCCGAGATCAACGAGGGTGCGGTTCTTCACGGGGCCGACCGACCAGCGCTGGATCGTGCCGGAGATGCCGGTGCCCTCGAGATCGAGGTTCGCCTCCATGTAGGCGGATTCCTGGGACTTGAGTTTGTCGACACCGCCCTGGGCGTCGTAGGAGCGGATGAGAATTTGGCGCGGATCGGACAACGCGGCACTGGCGGCGGCGCCCAGCGCGGTGAGACCGACAATCAGCACGATACCTGTTATGAGATGTTTCATGTCCCCTTGCCTTGTGCTTTGAGGTGGACCGTATCACGGCCTGTCTCTTCTACCGGCAGTATACGAAACGGCGCCGTTCGGGTTCAGGTGATTTTTGGACAGAAGGAAAGTCCCCGCCGAACGCGACCGCGGGGACTTCGGATATGGTCAGGCCGGGACGGTCAGAGCATCTTGAAAACGAAGCCGATCCCGAGAGTTTCCTTAACCCGTCCTTTCTTGGAAATCTGCTTATCGTAGAGCAGCTGCGTGTAGAAATTGACCGCGATGATCTTGCTGATTTGCGCGGTCACGATGTTCTCCCAGTTGACGTCGATCGCTTTCCAGTAGTCGGCCTGCGGCGTGCCGGCGACCGAGTCCTTCTTGGAGTAGTAGAACGCCTTATACAGGGTCAGCTTGCCCGTGTACTGGAGCTTGTCGCTGAGCGCCAGGCTCGCGTCGGTAACCGATTCCAGGCCGCCGTCGGTCTGCGTACTGTTGGACGTGGCGAGGGTGACGCTGTCGACGATTTCTTTCGTGATGATCTCGCGAAGGGCGAGACCGAGGCGGGAGGTAATGTGCTGGTCCTCTCCCTTCTTGTAGAAGCGATGGGCCAGACCGGCCGATTCGGTCAGCCTCATCGGGCTGAGATACCGCTTCTTGGCCTCGACCGAAGCATCGAGGAACTGCGACTCGAGCCGGAAGGCGGCGTACGGGTCGACATACTGGTTTACGGTTAAGCGGGCGACGTTGTCCCAGTCGATCAGGTCGGTCGACTTTTTCGGCTTGCTCCAGTCCTTGGTCTCCTGATCCTGTGTGTAGGTCTGACCGTATGAGAGCTTGAGCGACGAGCGGAAATTGAACCAGTCGTTGAACTGGCGTTCGGCGGCGCCGTTCATGTTCGAGACCCAGTTAAACGAGCCGACTTCACCGCCCGTCCACGAGTTGGAGTAGGCCGCCTGGGTGGCGGTGAGATCGACCACGAGATTGGTGTTCCACTGGCGGCTGGTATCGGCCAGCTGGGCGTTGGCGCCCGTGCCGGCGATCGCGACTATCAGGGCCGCGGCGCAGACGGCGGTTACAAATCCTTTCATGCATTCTTCTCCTGTAGCTTGCTTTCCTCGTAGACGTGCACATCCCGCTGCGGGAACGGTATCGAAATGCCCTTCTCGTCGAAGGTCAGTTTCACTCTCTCGGTGATGTCGAAGAACACCCCCCAGTAGTCGGCGGTCTTCACCCACGGCCGGACGGCAAAATTCACCGAGCTGTCGCCCAGTTCGAGCACGGCCACGGTCGGGGCCGGGTCTTTCAGCACCCGGGGTTCGTCGTTGAGAATCTGTACCAGCGTGTCCTTGGCGAGCTTGATATCGTCGTCGTAACCGATCCCGAACACCATATCGACCCGGCGCTGCTCCATGGCCGAATAATTGGTGATATTACTGCCGGTGACCGAGCTGTTGGGGACGATAACCCGCTTGTTGTCGGGGGTCTTCAGAGCCGTGTTGAAAATGCGGATTTCCTCCACCACGCCGGCGGTTCCGCCCGCCTCGACATAGTCGCCGCATTTGAACGGCCGGAAAATTATCAGCAGCACGCCCGCCGCAAAATTGGCCAGCGAGCCCTGCAGAGCGAAACCGATCGCCAGGCCGGCGGCGCCGATGATCGCGACGAACGACGCCGTCTGCACGCCCAAAGTGCCGATGGCAGCGATGAAGAGGAAGGCCATCAGGGTGATCTTGGTAAGGCTCAGGACGAACTTGGTGAGCGTCAGATCGACATTCCCCCGCTTCATCAGGCGATGAATGATGCCCGCGACGATCGAGACGGCGATGCGCCCGAGAACGAGTATGGCAATTGCTCCCAGCACCCTCGTGCCGTAGAGGAGCGCCCAGTCGTAAAGTGTGGCGGTTATGTCCTCCACGTTGTCTCCCTTCTTTTGTGAGTCACTAATTCCCTGACTGCCGGCAATATACCGGCGACCGCGGGAGGGGTCAAACGCATTATCGAAATTCGAGATGGAAACGACCGGCGTAAAACTGGACAAAATGGGTAGACGGCACAATTCGGCGGGCCGGAACCGGCCTGCCTCCCGGTTGTTTCAGGTGCACAGGGCCAATGACAGAGGAGTCATAACCCGAATGGAGAGCAACCGTGAAAGAACACACTATAGGTATACGGCCGAGCCTGCCGACCGTCCTTGCCGGCATACTGCTGCTGCTGACGGTCTCGTGCTCCAGCGCCGACAACCAGCCCGGCGGAGGGGTGTCGGCCGACCTCGCCCTGATTCACCTCCCTTCCGGCTTCTCAATCGACTACTACGCGCGCGGTATCAACGACGCCCGGTCGATGACACTCGGCGACAACGGCACGCTGTTTGTCGGCAGTCGGGGCGCGGGCAACGTCTACGCTCTGGTCGACACCAACCATGACTACCATGCCGATTCGGTCTACACCATCGCGAGCGGACTCAACTACCCGAACGGCGTGGCATTCCGCGACGGTTCTCTCTACGTGGCCGAGATCAGCCGGGTTATTCGGTTCGACAGTATCGAGACACATCTGGCCGATCCGCCGTCGCCGGTCGTCGTCAACGACAGCTTCCCCACCGACCGCGCCCACGGCTGGAAATTCATCGCGTTCGGCCCCGACGGCAAATTGTATGTCCCGGTCGGTGCGCCGTGCAATGTCTGTGACCATCCGGAGGACCCGCGCTTCGCCTCGATCATGCGGATGAACCCCGACGGCTCCAATCTTGACGTGTATGCCCACGGCATCCGCAACTCGGTCGGGTTCGACTGGCAGCCGTCGACCGGCTATCTCTATTTCACCGACAACGGCCGCGACAATCTCGGCGACAATATCCCACCGGACGAGTTGAACCGGGCGACCGGTCCGGGGATGAATTTCGGTTTCCCGTTCTGTCACGGTGGTGATATTCCCGACCCGACCTACGGCGCCGGTCATCCCTGCGCCGACTTCACGCCGCCGGTGCAGAAACTCGGCCCGCACGTGGCGTCGCTGGGGATGCGGTTCTACACCGGTACGATGTTTCCGGCGCAGTATCACAACCAGATCTTCATCGCCGAGCACGGGAGCTGGAATCGCTCGGTACCGATCGGATATCGGGTCACGGTCGTGACGCTGGGCGCGGACGGCAAGGGGATATCGTATGTACCGTTTGCGGAAG
>CAYPYM010000328.1:0-4532 GCA_964414435.1 uncultured Ignavibacteriales bacterium
CGTAATGCGGTCCCCAAATAATCGTGTACACCGCGTCCTGCTGTTCGCGGGTGATGCCGTCTTTTTTGCGGGTCAGTTCGGCGGCGCTGCCCATGTGGAAATTGTTGAAGCTGTCCCAGAGGCCGTCGGTGATCATGAGGTCCATGAGTTTCTGGTGGCCGAATTTGAAGCCGGTTTTGGCGCCGTGGAGCGCCAGCGGGGTGGCGGACATCGATTCCATGCCGCCGGCCACGACCACGTGCTGGTCGCCGGCGCGGATCGACTGGGCGGCGAGCATGACCGCCTTGAGGCCGGAGCCGCAAACCTTGTTGATGGTGAGCGCGGCCGCTTCCGGCGGAACGCCGCCGTGGATGGCTGCCTGCCGGGCCGGGGCCTGGTTGGAGCCGCCCTGTACGACCTGGCCCATGATGACTTCTTCGATATCGGCCGGATCGATGCCGGCTCGTTTGACCGCTTCTTTTATCGCCAGCGCGCCGAGCTGCGGTGCGGTAAAAGAACTTAGTCCGCTGTGCAGGACGCCGATCGCACTGCGGCATGCGGAGACGATATACGCTTCATTTCGCTCTGCCATATAAGTTTTTCCTCCAGAAATGGAATCTCGCATTCAGGTTAGCTTTCTATATAAACAAAAGGCGGGGCGAAATCAAGTGAACTAATTCACAAAAGTGAGGCGATCCCCTTCCCTATTTCGGTGTCCCGCAAGCGGCCGAGTTTATGGTTGATTCTGTATTGATACAATGCCATGATGACGGCGGTTACCTTTGTGATTTCATCCTATGGAGGGACTTTCCATGAAAGCAGTTATTCTGGCGGCCGTTGTCTGTCTGATCGGCGCTGCCGCTTTCGGAGCGAGCGGGCCCCTGGACCGGGGCGCGGTGATGCTGGGCGGACAGGCCTATGTCACCACCTTCGCCGGCGACCTGTACGACGCCGGGGACAAACATCCGACCCAGGTGTTTGTTGCGCCGACGGTCGGCGTGTTTATCGGCCCCGGGGTGATGCTGGGCGGGCAGCTGGCGTTCAGCCATATCAACGTGCCGTACGGCCTGACCGAGATGCTGGCAGGCCCGGTTGCCCAGTACTATATCGGCGGGGGCGGCTCGATGCGGGGACAGACCTCGGCCTACGTATCGGCCAGTGTGCTCTACCACAGCATCCATCACAACTACGAAGGTTACCCGTATGCACCGTCGTCATACAGCTACACCGATACCGGCGCGAGTCTCGCTCTCGAATTGGGTGGGGTGTATTTCCTCAATGAAGGTGTGGCGATCGATTTCGGTATCCGCTATCAGCATGATACGATAGAACACGTGTCCGGGAACCAGATAATCGGGACGGTGGGTATCGCCACCTACCTGTGGTGAGGAAAGGAGCCATCCGGATGCAAAAAGCTGCCATGATATTGTTGGTTGTGCTTCTGACCGCAACCACGGCCGGCGCCGCCGACTCGCCGATTTCCGAAGGCGCCAAGATTGTCGGCGGAGGGCTGTCCTTTTCGGTGTACTCCGGCGACCTGTATCGATACCAGCCCGATTTCGCCATGACGATCTCACCGGCGTACGACGTCTTCATCAGCGACGGGACGTTTGTCGGGAGTATCATCGACGTGACCTACGAGGGCGGCGGCTCGGGGTTCGCCACGGTGGGGCTCGGCCTGGAAGTGGGTTACTATTTCGGAGCGGACAAGTCCGTGGCTCGGGGCGCCAAGGGACTGACGTATCCCTACCTGTCCGCTTTCGGGCTGGTTCGGGCGGCCGGGTCTTCCTACAGCGGCGCGGCCAAGGGATTCGGTCTCGGGGTGCAGGGCGGGGTGGTACCGATGCTGTCCAATACGGTCGGACTCGATGTCGGAGCCAGGATACAATACGACCGGATCGAGGGCATCAACGGGCTCATGTTCCATGTCGGGGCCGGAATCAAGGCTTTTATTTGGGATTGATCTGCCGATATAAAGTGTGAGGGTGGGACAAATTAAATCTTGCAAGCCGATTTGAGGAATCTTAGCATCGGGCAAGCAACCAGCGGCAGGCATGCCGCACAGGACGTCAACGACTGAGAGGAGACCGTATCGTGAAGAAAGCTTTGATCGCACTCGTACTGGTGCTCGCGTTTGCGCTGAGCGCCTCGGCCCAGATGCCGTCGAAACCTTTCAGCATCTATGTCGGCGGCGGCATTACCCTGCCGCACTCGCCCGATATGTTCAAAGACGGTTACAACACCGGCTTTCACGGCCTCGCGGCGCTCGCCATCAACTTCCCGACCATACAGGGCCTGTCGGTCCAGGGCAAGGTTCAGTACCACATCCTGCCTACCGCGGACGGTGTCACTTACGGCAACGAACTCATCACCGACGGCGGCAACAGGAAATTCTTCATGTTCGGCGCCGACGGCATCTATCGTCTCGGCACCCCGGGCGGTCTTGCCAGTCCGTTTTTCGGAGCCGGCGGGGGAATGGCCAACATCAGCCAGTCGGACATCACCACCGCCAGCGGCACGACCAGTTTTAACAGCGAGACCAAGTTCTACTGGAATATCCTGGCGGGCGCCGATCTCCAGCTCGGACCGAGCCTGAGGCTGTTCGGAACGGTGACGTATACCTCTATCTCGACCGATGGCGACGCGACCACGATGATCCCGATCACGGTGGGGCTCAAATTCTGATCAGACACCATCGCCAGACAACGACGAAGCCGGAGCATCCGCTCCGGCTTTTTTTGTGGCCCCCGTCCCCCCGCCGGCTGTATCATACAATACGATGCAACGATTCCAGCACAGATCACGGCTGGCGCCGACGATACGATTCACGGTAGCGGCTATTTTCGTCGTGACGATAGTCGCTGCCACGACTCAGGCGCGGTCGATTTACTTCACGGTTGACGGAGGATATACGGTTCAATCGGGGCCGGATTCCTTCAAGCGGGTCTGGAACAACGGCTACGGCGGTTCGGTCGGGGCGGTGTTCGATGCCGGCTCATCGATCGCACTACGGGGCCGGATCGAGTATCAGCAGTTTCCGATGGACCGGGCGGCGGATTCGATCTATCTGGGATCGATACGGGCGGTGATGGTCAGTCTGTCGACTCGATTCGCTTTTATGGACGACGACGATCCGTACCGGCCGTTCCTGGAATTGGGGTATGGCACGGTCGACCTCTCCCTCTCGACCGATTCGAAGACTCGTGCGGTGCTGACCGAGTACGACACGTCCGAGCTTCGCGGTTTTCTCCAGATCGGGGCGGGACTGGAGATGGGGCTTCGGGAGGGGTTGAAGCTCGAGGTCGAGGCGCGCTATATCAACATCCAGTCGCGCTACGGCGGGCCGTCGACCTCGTATTTCCCGCTTACGATCGGCCTACGTTTCTGAGTCGCCGTTTTCCGGCAGCTCCAGTTCGATAATCGGCGATTCGGTGTCGACCTGATCGCCCGCCGCGAAATGCACCGCCGTGACCGTGCCGGCCGCACGCGCCAGCACCGGGTTCTCCATCTTCATGGCCTCGACAATCACAAGCTGCTGTTTCTCCTTCACGGCATCGCCGGGGTTGACCATGATCTTGACGATCTTGCCGGGCATCGGAGCGAAGATCTTGCTCGGGTCGCCGATCTGTCCGCCGGCGCCCGCGGCGACATTGTCCTCGGTCGCCTCTTTCAGCTCGAGCAGAACCGAATCGATGTCGAGGTAGAAGGTCTCTTTGTGTTTGGCGACGGCGATGTTGACCCGCGAGCCGTTGTAGTCGGCGGTGTAGAGGTTCTTGCCGACCGGATGCAGCGTGAGGGTCTGTTCGCCGATCGTCACCCGGATGTTGTCGCCGTCTTTTTCGAGGGCGGAGGCGACGATGTCGCCGTTGAAGAGAAATTCGTAGCTGTTCATCGGATCGAACCTCCGATCTCCCACGCGCCGATCAGTTGCCACGGCGACGGTATGCCTGGATTTGCTCCACCTGCGGCAGCCGTGACGGTCGGATGGTCGGCGGCCGAAGCCGCCGCGGCCGCAACGGCCAGTTCGCGGTAGGGGGCCGGGTCGACGGTGCGGTCGCCCATGTGCTTTTCGATGAAGTTGGTATAGGTCTTCCCCGCCGCGAAGTCAGGATGCGACATGACATCGATCATGAACCGCTTCGACGATTTCACACCGAGGATTTTGTATTCGTTCAGGGCGCGGATCATTTTGGTGATAGCGAGATCGCGGGTCGGGGCGTGGACGATCAACTTCGCCATAATCGGATCGTAGTCGATCGTGACCTCGGCTCCGCCGACGATACCGGAATCGACCCGGATACCCGGCCCGGCCGGCTCGGAGTAGTGGACCACGGTGCCGGTCGACGGCATGAAGTTCGCCTCGCCGTCCTCGGCGTAGATGCGGCACTCGATGGCGTGGCCGCGCTGGGTGAGATGCCGGAACGGCTCGGAAAGTTCTTCACCGGCGGCGATGCGGATCTGCTCGACGACGAGATCGACTCCGGTGACCATCTCGGTGACGGGGTGCTCGACCTGGATACGGGTGTTCATTTCGAGGAAGTAGTAGTTCTTGC
>CAYPYM010000329.1:0-4530 GCA_964414435.1 uncultured Ignavibacteriales bacterium
TGCTGTCACGTGGTGGGCCACCTGTCGGGTCTCTTTCCGCGGCACGCTCCACCTCCTGGCCTCGTGCCGTCAAAATGTGTTACCCATGTTCCCGGATCAATCTGTTACCTATGTCTCCGGTCCGTACCAGAGGCTCACCCCACCATAAATGGTGGGCCACCTGTCGTTGCCCCCACAATCCCCCTCAAGAACCGTCTCACCGCAGTCGATCTAGCCTACAGGAGCGAGATTTACTGCTGATGGCCGCTCCAAACAGCCGCCGCTTTGTGACCGGCGGCGTAACTGTCACAATTACCTTCGGTTTTCGTCCGGAGTGCATCAGGTGTCTCGATTTCTGCGTAATACGTTATGCCAAGAGCACTTAAGAGGTACCCGACATTTTGTTGACAACCCCCGGCAAAATGGTATCATGACCGCGCAACCCCAACCCCGACACCGGCAGGACCGATACATGCGCCGCTTCCTCTGCGCCCTGATCTTGTCATTGGCCGTCACCCCGGCCCGCGCCGCCGTCGTCCGCGTCCCGGCCGATTTCCCGGCCATCCAGGACGCCATCAACGACGCCAAACCGGGCGACTCGGTCCTGGTCTCGCCCGGGGTCTGGGAGGAAACGCTCGATTTCACCGGCAAGAGCATCAGCGTGATCGGAATCGCCGGGCCCGATTCGACTATCCTCGCCGCCCCCGGCGGACTGCCGGTCTCATCGATGGTCCTCATGCAGGGGATCGGCCCCGACGGCGCCCTGCTCACCGGATTCCGGATCGACTCGGTCAGCCACGACGCCGGGCTGATCCTGATCGACTCCTCGCAAAACTGCACCATCGAACACTGCGTGTTTTTCGCCAGTATCGGAGCCGACTCGAGCGCCGCCGTGACAATCCGCCGTTCCGACTCCTGTCGCATCAGCGGTAACCGATTCGAAAACAATTCCGGCCCGGGCGGCGGCGCACTTGTCCTGCGCCAGTCGACTTCACGGATCACCGGCAATACCTTTGCCGGAAACTCACACGCACGCGGTCTCGGTGCATCGATCTGGGCGATGGGCGATTCAAGCGATGTCACCATCAGCGACAACCTCTTTGTCGACAATGTCGGCCACGCCACCAGTCTCATCGCGCTCGACAGCGGCGTGGTCGCCGCGATCACCGGCAACACGTGTGTCGAGAACGCGGTCGACATCACCGTGCGCGGGGGAGGGGCGACGGTCACCTGCAATATTCTCGGCGATACCGGCGCCGTCGCGGTCAGCGGCGTGCTTTCCGAATCGTGCAACTGTTTTTTCCGTACGATCCCGCCCGATGCCCTCGGCGACAGTTCCTTTGTAGCCAATCCGGAATTCTGCGATTTCAACGGCGACGATTTCTCCCTGACCACGACCTCTCCCTGCGCCCCCGCCAACAGCCCCTGTTCGACCCTGATCGGCGCTTTCGGCCCCGCCTGCGAACCCTACACCGGCCCGGTCTGGTATATCGCGCTCGACGGCAACGACACGACCGGCACCGGCAGCGAGGGCCAACCGTTCGGAACGATCCGGGCCGGTATCGAGGCCGCCTCCGACGGCGACACCGTACTGCTTGCTCCCGGCACCTACACCGGCAGCGGCAATCTCGATCTCAACACGCTCGGCAAGGCGATCGTCGTCAGCTCCTCGGCCGGACCCGATTCCACCGTGATCAACCATCAATACCATGTCGGCGGGATGTTTTTCACGCGGATAGTGAGCATCACATCCGGCGAGGACAGCACGACGGTCATCGACGGCCTTACGTTCACCGACGACGGCTACATGGCGACCTACGGCAAGGCGATCGAGATCGTCGGGGCCGGGCCGACTGTCCGCAACTGTGTTATCTCCGGCATTCACGCCAGCTCGGCCGTGGTGTGCGACAACGGCGCGCCGATTTTCGACAACTGCCGCTTCGAGCAAAATGTCTGCGGCTGCTCCGCCTGTAAGGAGATCGCCGCCGACCCGCGCAGCTACACAAGCAAAGCGGCCGCGATTCTGTTCGCCTCGGGCGCCGGCGGGGAAGTGCGCAACTGCACCTTTGTGGAAAACATCGCCGATGTCCCCTCGGGCGGCGGCGCGGTGACAGTGGTCAATTCATCGCCGCGGTTTGTCGGCTGCCGGTTTGACCGCAACGACGGCTACTATTCGTCGCGCGCCGCGGCGGCGGTGATCACCGACGGTTCCTCGGTCGAGTTCGACTCCTGCTCGTTTCGGGCCAACGACAACACCGCGAATGTCGCCAAGACCCGATTCGGTTTCGCCGTCTACCAGAAAAACTCGATCGCATCCTATACCGAGTGTCTCTTCGCGGGCAACACTTCCTACTCGACCCGGAATGCGCTCTGCGCCTCGGCCATTTTCGCGGATTCCGCCGCCTCGGTCACCCTGACCAATACAACCGTCGCCGCCCATGTCATGAACAGCACGAACGGATTCGCCGGGCTGTATCTCGGCGCCGGCGCCGCGCTCGATCTCTCGAACAGCCTCCTCGCGTTCAACAGCGGCGGTCCCGTGCTCGGCGGAGAAGATTCGATCGTGAACATCGTGGCAGCCTGCACCGACATCTTCTCCGGCGGAGACTCCGACTGGCCGCCGCCGTTTGACACGCTGGTCGGCCTCGACGGCAATATCTCCGCGAACCCGTTGTTCTGCGACACGGCCGACGGAGATTTCAGCATTGCCGACGTCTCGCCGTGCCTCGCCGAAAACAACGCCTGCACGACCCCGATCGGATCATTTGGTCAGGGCTGTATCGATGCCGTGCCGGTGATCACTTCTCCGGATACGATCACGGTGTCCGAGAACGATCAGCTCCGGTATGTCGCGACCTACCTTGATCCCGACGGACCGGACACGCTCCTGTCGCTGATCGACAGCCCCTCGTGGTGTGCCCTGTCGGGCGATACGGTGCTCGGAATCGCTCCCGAGGGCGCCGCCGACACCTCGTTTGTGCTCGCGGTCTCCGATGGCTACAAGGCCGACACGCTCGCGGTATCGATCACGGTCGTGCCGGGCAATGCTTCCCCGATTTTCACGCCGCCGCCCGGTTTCGCGGTCGATGAGGGTGAGCTGCTCGAGTTCGAAATACATGTCACCGATCCCGACAGCGATTCGCTTCACATCACGATCCTCGATCCCCCTGATGGTTCGTCGTTTGTCGACAGCCTCAACGGGGTCGGCATTTTCACCTGGCAGCCGACTTTCGCGCAGGCCGGTGTCTACCCGGTCATGTTTGTCGCTTTTGATGATTCCCTCGCGGCCGACAGCGTCACCGTGACGATTACCGTTGACCAGGTGAATCTCCCGCCGGTGCTCGACACGATTCCCGAGCAGTTCGTGTACGCGGGGGGACATCTCGGTCTGCCGATCACGGCCACCGATTTCGACAATGACTCAATCGTGTTGACCGCCGAGCAGCTTCCGCTCAACGCCGCCTTTGTGGACAGCGGCAACGGCCGCGGCCTGCTCACGTTCGACCCGGCGGCCGATCAGGCGGGCGATTATTCGATCCTGATCATCGCCGGCGACAGCGCCCTGGCCGATTCGCAGACGGTCGCCGTTGCGGTCGCTGAGGCCATTCCGATCGTGCAGTCGGTGACAGTCGACGCTGTCGCGCCGAATCTGCACGTGATCGACCATGAACCGCTGATCGCGTGGCACTACCTCGACCCGTTCGACTCCCGTGCGCAGGTACAGGTGCGGATTGCGGTCGGCGCCGATACCGACACCACGGTCGCCGAACTCTGGGGGCCGGTGGAGTTTGCCACCGGTGACACCACGATCGTTTACGCCGGAGACTCGCTCGCTGATGGCGTCATGTACTACCTGTTTCTCCAGGTCGACAACGGCTTCGCCTGGTCGGAGACATACCTCGATTCGTTCCGACTCAATTCTGTGCCGAGCGTTCCCGCAGTCGGTGCGCCCTCGGACGATAGGTTCACCGCCGCTCGGCCGACTCTGTGGGCATACAATGCCTCCGATGCCGAAAACGACACGTTGACCTACGACTTCAGGGTCTATCTCGACACCGTTTACGGCCCGCCCGATTCGCAGTTCGTTTCCGGGGCAGGGGAGGAGGCCGACTCCACCGGCTGGACGGTCGCGACTCCGCTACAGGAGGACCTGCATTACTTCTGGGAGGTTCGGTCGTTCGACCGGTACGAATATTCCGCCTGGAGCGACCCGGCCTCGTTCTATGTCAACGCCGTAGAATCAGCCCCGTCCACCCCTGGAACGCTGTCGCCGTCGCCCGACACATGCAACGTGCTCGACTCGGTACCGACTCTCGTCTGGACTGCCGCGACCGATTCCGATCCGTTGGATTCCGTGCACTATGTCGTGGAGTATGCCCTCAACGCCGCTTTCGATCCGGCCGAGACCTACGATTCTCTGGCGGACACGTCGTTCACGCTGCCCTCCGCTCTGCCGTGGGGCACCCACTGCTGGTGGCGGGTCGGTGCCGTCGACCGGACCGACAGCGTGTCGGTCTCTTCGACGGCCGATTTCTGGACCTGGCTCCCCGG
>CAYPYM010000330.1:0-4529 GCA_964414435.1 uncultured Ignavibacteriales bacterium
GTCATGACGTACAAGACGGGTTACACGGTCAACCCGGGTGAAACCCTGGTTGTCTTCGTGGCGCTGGTCACCGAGCAGAACGGCGGTCTGTCCGCCTTCACGACGAGCGCGAACGCCGCGTACGACTGGTACTGCGCCAACGTTATCCCGGATCCGCCGGGCTGCGGCTGCTGCCAGCAGCGTGGTGATGTCGACAACTCCGGTGGTGTGCCGAACGTGGCCGACCTGACCTACCTGGTACGTTATCTGTTCCAGGGTGGTCCGGAAGCGCCGTGTGCGGAACAGGGCGATGTTGACGCTTCGGGTGGTATTCCGAACGTGGCCGACCTGACTTACCTGGTACGTTACCTGTTCCAGGGTGGTCCGGAGCCGCCGGGTTGCTAAGACCCCACGGTAGCGTGGATTAACAACAACGTAGCAATACCGCGTTGAATCCATAGATAAGGCCGCCCCTTTCGGGGCGGCCTTTTTTTGGGCGCCGTTTTGCCGGCCGGTCCGGGTCGGCGGCGCCGCTTTTCACTTGTAAAAACGGCCGCTTTTTGTATATTCCCAGTAGGAGAATTATGTCCGCCGACATGGTTCGCCGATTCTTGAAATTACCTCACTTCCATACCGCCATACGGTGGCCGTACGCGAGGACATCACGATTGTGCCGATACAGCAAAAAAACGGTGCCCGCCCCGTAACCCGCCGGCCCGGTCTGACCGGTCGACAGCGCCAGGCGAGCCCGGATCCGTCTCGAATGAGAAGAGCAAGAACGTCTTACTATATTCCGATTATGGGAGTCACAAGATGAAGCAATTGGTCAGAATCCTGCCAGCGATCCTGCTTTTGGGGGCGGTGGTGTTTCTCTCAGCGACCCCGGCAGTTCGGGCCGAGTATCATCCCGGTCAGGAACAGCCCAAACCATACATCATTCCCGGACGCGTCACGGTGCAATTCGAGGACGATGTCAATCTCGACAACACCGCCAAGGCGTTCGGCCGGGTCTCGTTCAACCTGCCCAGTTTCGACGCCCTCCTGACGCAGTTCGAGGCGAATGGGTACCGGAAGGTGTTCCCGTGGCGGACCGAGCGGCCCAAGGCCAACTCCGGCATGTACGACCTGACCCGCTACTACGTAATCACCTTTCCCGAGAAGTACGATGTCCAGACAGTCGTAAAGGCCCTGAGCCAGAACCCGAACGTACGCTCGTGCGAGGCGATCTGGGCGCAGCCGGTCGCCGCCACGCCCAACGATCCGGCCTGGTCGAACCAGTGGGCGATGGAGCCGCCGGGGCCGGATCCCGATTTTTACGACGCCTGGGATATTGAAACCGGCTCCGATGGCATCCTCTTCGGCTGCATCGACACCGGCGTCAACTACAGGCACCCGGATCTGGTCGGCAACATCTGGGTGAACCCGGGCGAGGATATCGACGGCGACGGCGTGGTGTATGACACCGACGACCTGAACGGCATCGACGACGACGGCAACGGCGTGGTCGACGATCTCATCGGCTACGACTGGGTTTCGGGCGAATCGGTCTGGCCGGGTGAGGACGGCACGACACCCGATGCCGATCCCAACGACTTTGCCGGGCACGGGACGCACGTGGCCGGTATCGCCGCGGCTATGAATAACAACGGGACCAACGTCACCGGCGCCGCCGGCGGCTGGTTCGGCGGTCATCGCTCCTACCGCGGCGCCCGGATCATGTGTCTGCGGACCGGGTGGCTGGGTACGGACGGTAACGGTTATCTGGACCCGACCTCCAATGCGACGGCGATCGACTACGCCACCATGATGGGGGCGAAAGTGATCAATGCCAGCTGGGGTGGCGGCAGTTCCAGTCTGCCCGCTATCGCCGCTCACAACGCGATGCTGGCCGGCGTTACGTTCTGCCATGCGGCGGGTAACGACAACGTATCCACGCCCGAGGATATGGACAACGTGCCGGGAGTGCTGTCGGTGGCCTCGACCACGAACACCGACGGCAAGTCCGATTTCAGCAACTACGGCTACTGGGTCGATGTCAGCGCCCCCGGTTCCTACATCCTGTCGACTTATTCGAATCACTACACGCCGACAACGGCCTACGAGTGGGGCACCTCGATGGCCTGCCCGATGGTCTCGGGTGAGGCGCTGCTGATCTGGTCGCATATGCCGTCGCTGACGAAGACGCAGGTCGACTCGATCATCGTGAATACGACCGACAACATCGATGCGATCAACCCGACCTATGCCGGTATGCTGGGGACGGGTCGGATCAATGCCTACAAGGCCCTGGTCGGGCTTCCCTGGGCCAAGTTCACATCGAGCGGCACCGACGGCAACGTGCCGCTGACAGTGGATTTCACGGATCAGTCCCCCTATTCACCGACCTCGTGGAAGTGGTATTTCGGCACCGGTGACTCTTCGGATCAGCAGAACCCCCAATACACCTACACCGAGCCGGGTCTGTACGATGTTTCGCTGTTCGTCGACGATACGTCGTCGCTGGGACTGGGCGAGGAACATCTGAACCGATATGTCTGGGCCCGGGCCGATACCTGTAAACTGGACTCGGTGGAAGTCAGTCCCGGGGATAAGGTTGACATTCCGGTGTATTTGCATAATACGCAACTCGCTCGTGAGATTACGTTTGTGTTCCAGTTGAAGAACCACGGCGGCAGTATCAAGCTGGACACGTTCCTGACTACTCCCCGCACGGACTACTTCGAGTCGGTTCAGAAGGTAGCATCGGATATCAACAACCAGCGCTTTGCGATCCGCCTGCTGACCAACTTGACCTCCGGATCGAACTATCTTACGCCCGACACCGGGGCGATATTGACTCTTCGGATCAACGTCCCGTCGTACGTGACCCCGGGGACCGTCGTTGAGCTCGACACGCTCACCTTTAACGGCCGCACGTCCAACATCATAACCCCGCTCGGCGACTACTGGCCCGAATTTACGGCCGGCAAGGTGGTGGTGGCGTCGTGTGCCCACGGTGATGCGAACTGCGACGGTGATATCAATGTCCAGGATCTGACCACTATCGTTGCCTACATCTTCCAGGACGGGCCGGCTCCCGATCCGCGAGGCGGAGATGTCAATGCCGACGGTGCGATTCTGGTGACCGATGTCACTTATCTCGTGGCGTACCTGTTCCAGGACGGCCCGGCGCCGCCGGAATGATTTTCGGCCCGCGTTACGAGTAATCGCTCCTGAATTGAAGGCGGGTGCCGCGAGGCGCCCGCCTGCATTTTTTGCGCAGGCCATTTATTTTCCGTGAGTTCACCTTTTTTATTGACGGTCCCCCCGGTTGGGCGTATTTTTTTCGTGGAACTTTATGCGGCAATTGTAATTTCACAATATACATCGGACAGGCAAGAGGTAATTGTCGGGAGGTGAATATCGACTTCGAATAGTTAACGATCTTTCTTTTTTTGTTCAGAGTGTTTTTCGCAGCCAATCAGTAGTCCCAAGGCATGGAGGCTCTTCAATATGAAATCGAAACTGTTACTTCTTGCTATTGTCATCATGATGTTGGCGGCTCCGTCGGCGTTTGCGCAGTACGTGACCGATACGGTCGGCATCACCGACACGCTTGCCCTCGAACTCACCGTCGACACTATCGGCATGACCGCCCAGATGCAGATGTGGGTGTTCTCGGATGAGCCCATCATCGGCGCCACGGTGGGTTATAGCTGGGGTCAGTCACCGACCGACCACTTCACGATCGACACGGCCTACTCGCCGGCGGCGATCTCCCCGGCCTTCGAGTTCGGCCCCTTCTACTATGAAAATTCCAACAAGA
Organism: uncultured Ignavibacteriales bacterium; assembly: GCA_964414435.1. Classification (GTDB taxonomy): domain Bacteria; phylum Zixibacteria; class MSB-5A5; order GN15; family FEB-12; genus JAGNLV01. The sequence continues at coordinate 3,785 of CAYPYM010000330.1, forward strand.
CCACGACCAACACGAACCAGCGCTTCCTGTTCGGCTTCAGTGTCGTTACCAGCAGCGGTGTTCCCGGAGACGCCTCGGGCCGCCGACTCTGGGCCACCTACGACTTCGTGATCAGCCAGTGGGACGGTTATGATGCCGACGGTATCAAGATCGATACCATGCATTTCAATCCCGGCAGTCTGTACCTGTTCGTCGGTGATAACAACGCCAATTTCGTGCCGTATTTCAAGGGCAGCGTCCAGTTCGGCAACCCCGACCTGGCTGTCGGCGGCAACGAGCCGGCGAAACCGGAGACCTACGCGCTGAATCAGAACTATCCGAACCCGTTCAACCCGAGCACCGAGATTTCGTTTGACCTGCCGCAGAAGTCGCATGTCAAACTGACGATCTACAACATCCTTGGTCAGGAAGTTACCACGCTAATCGACCGCGAGATGAACGCCCAGAAGGGCTATTCCGTAACGTGGAATGCCGGTGAGAACGCTTCGGGCGTGTATTTCTACAAGCTTACCGCGGACAACTTCACGCAGACCCGTAAGATGATGCTGCTGAAGTAAATTCTTTCGCGGAATCAGATTTTTTCGAAGCCTCCGCCGACCGGCGGAGGCTTTTTTTGGCGTAAAATCAAGGTCAAAAATCGGCCCGGGTGGCGATCGGGCCGCGTACTATACTGATTAGCAACAAGTTATACGTTTAGTGTTGACTTTTCGGGGGTATTTTGATATTTTGAGATTCCGTATGTGAC
>CAYPYM010000331.1:0-4518 GCA_964414435.1 uncultured Ignavibacteriales bacterium
TGAATATTTCTTTTTTCTTATCCCAATACTCTTCAATATCTACTATAATAAAAGTTAGGTTATGTGGCTAACGTGAGCATAAGCTGCCAGAGGATTAGTACGCACCAGTCTTTCGGATTTTAAATTACTTGATAGAAAGCACCAAACGTTCAAAAGAAACGGCGCCCTATGGTCAGCTTAATGCATAGTTAGGCATTATAATACTTTGATTATTTTGTTCATTTGACAAAATTCATTTACCTGATAATTCTCTCGATGTAATTGTATCATTTGAGTATATAGAGAATGTTAACAATCACAATTTAGTAATTAAAGAAATAAAAAGGGTTATTAAACCTAAGGGCTTATTAATAATATCTTCACCTATTAAAAATTATGGGGCAATTAAAAATCAGTACCATCTCAAAGAGTTGACAACTTCGGAGTTTCAAAAATTGCTTAAGAAATATTTTAATTTTAGCAAGTTTTATTCACAGCAGTTTTTCGTAGGATCGATAATTGAAGATAATATAGATACAACGAAGAAAAAGTCGATCAAATTTGAGGGCGACTTTCTCAATATAGTAGATAGAACAGAGAAAGATTCCAGGAGATTTAATATAGCAATTGCATCAGATAGGAACTTTAATACAATAGATGATAGTTATTTTGATGGCAAGGCTATTTATGATGAATCATTAATAAAACCTTACAAGAATTCTAAAGCTTATAGATTATCTCAATCAATTAAGAAACTATTTAGAATCTTTGCCCGGACTTAATAATCAATATAAAAAATAATTGTATGCCCCTGGTTAGTGTAATCGTGCCTAATTATAATCACGCAAAATTTCTAAATAACAGGATAGAGAGTATTATAAATCAAACCTACCAGGATTTTGAGATAATAATATTGGATGACTGTTCAACTGACAACAGCAGAGAAATAATAGAGAAATATCGTGGAAATAAGAAAGTCAGTCATATAGTATATAATGATGTGAATGGCGGTTCCACCTTCAGACAATGGCAGAAAGGAATTAATTTGGCCAAGGGTGATCTGATTTGGATAGCGGAATCTGATGACTATTCGGATAAGAAATTCCTGGAAAAAGTTTTTAATGAATTTCATAAAAACAATAATGTTGGTTTAGTATACACAAGTAGTATTATAGTGGACGAAAACGAAAATATATTATCGTCAATGAAGACACCTGGTATTTTTGAACTGTATAAAAGCAAGGATTTTATTGTTACCAAAATGTCTAGTGGCAATTCAATCAGTAATGCCAGCGGCGCGGTGTTTAAAAAAGACGCTATAAGAAGAATTAACAATGATTTCGAAAAGTTAAATTATTGTGGAGACTGGCTATTTTGGGTCAATGTCGCATTAAATTCCGAAAAGGTTGGATATCTTAATACAGACTTAAATTATTTTAGAAGGCATCCACATAATGTATCTTATAATTCAGAAGCAAAAGGATTAGCTTTTTTTGAAGGGGAAGAAATACTCAAATATATTTTTAAGAGAATAGAATTATCTTTTAGCGAAAGACTAAATATTTACAAACGTTGGGGACACAAATATTATTATTCCCTAAAAATTAATGAATATAATATATCTACCTTAACACATATTAAGATTTTTCTCTCATTATTAAAACTAAATCCCTTTATAATTTTATTTTCGCTCCTTTACAGTATAAAAGATGGTTTGTCCAATGCGAAAGCCTCTCGTTAGTGTATTAATTACTGCCTATAACAGGGAAAAATATATCAGGGAAGCAATAGAAAGCGTATTAACTTCAACATTTAAGAATTTTGAATTAATAGTTGTAGATGATTGCTCGAAAGATGGAACAGTTGAAATTGCAAAAGAATTTGGAAGAATTGATAATAGAGTGAGAGTTTATGTTAATGAAAAGAATTTAGGCGATTATCCAAATAGGAATAAAGCAGCGGAATATGCAATGGGAAAATATATTAAATATGTCGATTCGGATGATATGGTTTATCCGCAAACCTTGGAAATAATGGTAAAGGCCATGGAAAATAACCCTCAGGCGGCCTTAGCCATATCGTCAAGAAATGATAATTTAGAATTTAATCAATATAATGTTCTAACACCAAAAGAGGCTTACCAGACTCACTTTTATAAAAGGGCTCTGTTAGATTGTGGGCCAACCGGTGTGTTAATTAAGACTGATAGTTTTCGTTCTGCGGGTGGCTTCAGTGGTAAACGCAATGTAAGTGATTTTGAATTATGGTTATTCTTGGCAGCTCTGAACCCAGTAATCGAGATGCCAAATAAACTGGTATTTTGGCGTATTCATCCAGAACAGGAAATTCATTTGGCTAGTGAGATTTATTTGGAGCAGAGTTTGCTAGTATATGAAAAGGCGCTTACTTCCCAAAATTGTCCATTAACTTTACAACAAAGGGAAGAGATTCTTTATTTACGTAAAAGGAGTACATTTCGAGGTATTCTAAAATATGGCATAAAAACACGAAAATTTTTGTATATGCTAAAACTAATTCAAATTAATCGCCTAAGGCTGACAGATGTTTTTTAGTTATAGTGCAACTGTATAGTGTAATTGCTATTATTAAATATTCTACAATTTGTATTGGAATAATATTGAAAGTCTAATTTGTCACACCTTTGTAAAATATTTTCTAATTGTCCTAAAATTTGCTTTTCCTATGCAATAGGTATAAGCTATAGTTGTACCACACATTTCGCAGTAAAAATTTATTATGAATAGCTCTCCTTTGATTAGTATAATTATCCCCGTTTTCAATGCGGAGAAGTACCTAGCTGATTCAATAGAATCCGCTTTAAAACAGAGTTATGAAAATATTGAGATTATTATTGTCGACGATGGCTCCACAGACAAGAGTTGGTATATAATTGAAAGTTATAGGAAAGAATTTCCTAAAATTATTAAGACCTTTAAGCAGAAAAATAAAGGTGCCAGCGCTGCAAGAAATAAAGCTTTTGAATTGTCTACCGGGCATTATATACAATATCTTGATGCCGATGATTTACTTGCTGATAATAAATTGGAAGAACAACTAAAAATATTTGAAAGAAAAGGAAACGACATAATTACATCATGCACTTGGATCAAATTTAAAGAAGAACCCAATTATGAGATTATAAAACGACAAAAGATTGATAAAGACTACAAAAATCCAATGGAATGGTTGGTTGATTCATGGAATGGGCAAGGATCTGGGCATGGAAGCATATGGTTAACACCAAGAAAGACTATTGAAACAACAGGAAATTGGGATGAAACTTTAGGAAAAAATGATGATGGTGATTTTTTTTGCAGGGTTTTACTAAATGTGAAGGAAATAATTTATTGTGCTAGTACAATATTATATTATAGAGACACAATGGACTCGTTAAGTAAAAGTTTTTCTTATTCTGAGTGCGAAGGTCTATTACGGTCGTATGAGAATTATGTCGGCTATTTAAGTGGAGGACTCAATTTCCCCAAAATAAAAACAGCGCTAGCATGTAATTTCTCTTCGTTTTACTCCTATGTTTATCCAAATTATGCTGATCTGCTATCAAGAGCAGAGAAAAACATATATCAATTAGGTCTTGATCGTTTTCCTGCGGTCGGAGGGCGCAAATTTAAGTTTATTTCCAAATTTATTGGCTTGAAAAGAGCCACCCAGATTAGGCGTCTGTTTTAAAGTTTGGTTTAGTTGGATGATTAAAAATCAAAGTTATTATAGTAGCCTAATATATTACTACTGCAACTTAGGTATTAATAATGGTAAAAACTATTATACTAAATTATAATAATGCTCCTTATAGAGATGCATTATTGAGTTATTTAGGTAATAAATATAAAGAAATACAAATATACAATTATTTCAATTCTGATAATAACCATGATTATTGGCAATATAATGAGTTCCATTTTGACTCAAAAAATTTGGATGGTAGTTTCTTTTTAGGCCATAGGATTATTCATTTAGGAATTTTAAGGGTATTATTAAAAAAGAATATAAAGAACATTATAATTCCCGGGAATTATCATCTTACAAGTTTAGTTGCTTGCTTTTTATCGTTTCTAAAAAATCAAAGAATCATTTTTGTTACTGATAATATTGACGATAAGCATAAATTATTCAATTTCGTAAAATACTTTATTTTTGCTCATTCATTTAAAATTTGGGTTCCTGGAGAAGCCACCATTAATTATTTAATAAATGGATATAAAGTTGAACCATCCAAAATTATGGAAGGAGCCTATATGTTGGACTATAATTCTATAAAAAAATCGATGGAAGGGAAAAAAGATAGAAAAAATGCAATTAAAAATGAATTTGGAATACCAGATAAAAAAATTGTTTTAATGGTCGCCAACTTTCTCCCGAATAGAAATTATTTATTGTTTTTTAATTTGGTTAGAAAATTTAGGGATAAGCAGGATATCTTTTTCGTTATTATAGGAACCGGCCCGGAGTTAAGAAAAATCCGTAACTTTGCATCAAAGCATAATATTGATAATTACAAAA
>CAYPYM010000332.1:0-3213 GCA_964414435.1 uncultured Ignavibacteriales bacterium
CCGCAGTACAATCCTGCTGCAAGCATGAGGAGAAAGACTTGATGAGCCACGTGAAGGACTGGAACCAGTCCCTTCTCAATATACTGGGCGCCGTTGCGCTGCTCGCCCTTGCTCTCACAGTCACCGGCTGCTGCGGGTTGGTCTGGATCCTGCGGCCGGATCCCGTGTCACCGATACCGGCGAACGGAGCCGTGACCCTGATCCTGGAGAGTCCGACCGCAATCGAGGCCCGTTTTCCCACCTTCGCCCGATGGACCTTTGGTGAGATGGAGGCAACTCTCTCTATGTACCGCTATCGGCCATCGGCTGCCACCGCAACTGGTGACAGCCTGAAAATCGATCTGTTGTTACGCCCGAAGGATCTAGCAGATAAAGTGAATTTCCGACCGCAGAATATCCGGGTCGTGGTCGGAGACGAGGCCCTTCCATTAGGCGGCACAGATATTCTCAATTATGGCTGCTACGGTTTCCGCACCTTCGACGCGTACTTCGCTGTTCCGGCCAGTGCACCGGCCGAAACCGGCGCAGATTCCATCTGGTGCCGCGTTGATCTCACAGGCGCGTTCATATACGCCGGCACGCCGCTCGAATTTGGTCCGATCACCGGCCGGATTCCTGAGCGCGCTGCAAACTGAGTAGTGGCAGCGGTACCCCTGTCAGCTGAACACCGTCAGCCGATCGACATAAATCTGCGCCAGCGCCCGCTGCTCGGATGTCAGGTTGTCGGGAAATGTCTCGTGGATAAGATAATGTTCGAGCGCATCGAGCGCCGTCTGGGTATCTTCGACCGTCAGGGTCTGCCCCGTCTCGGCCTTGAGCTTGTCGCGGAATCGAAGCGTCTCAGTCATCAGGACCGCGAGTGTCGCGGTCGGATCCTGACGGTTTTCGAGCACCTGCCCGCCGAGCGCATCGAGAAGTATGCGGATATTGTCTTCGTACATGGGCCACCGCCCTTTCGCTTGGGAGTGGTCTAAAACAGCTTCTGCTGATCGTTCGACCCCGGCAGCTTCACCCCCAGATGGGCGGCCGCTTCGGCCGAGGCCATCCGGCCCCGTTTGGTGCGCTGGATGAACCCGATTTTCAGCAGATACGGTTCGACCATGTCGACCAGTGTGTCGACCTCCTCGTTGAGCGTCGCACCGAGTGCCTCAATGCCAACCGGTCCGCCCTTGTAATACTCGATGATTACCTGAAGGAGTTTCCGGTCGAGATTGTCCAGCCCCAGGCTGTCGATCCCCTCGGCGTCGAGCGCCTCGGCGGCAAGATCGACCGTGACCTCACCGTCCGATTTAACATCGGCATAATCACGGACCCGCCTTAACAATCTATTGGCGATTCTCGGTGTCCCCCGTGCCCTCTCCGCAATAGCCTGCGCCGCTTGAGGTTGAATGATCGTATTGAGAATCCGGGCGGAACGCAGCACGATCTCGGCCAGTTCCTCCGCCGGGTAGAAGTCCAGATGATAATACAGCCCGAACCGATCCCGCAACGGTGCCGACAGCAGCCCCGCCCGGGTCGTCGCCCCGATCAGCGTAAACGGCTTCAGTGGGACATTGATCACTTTGGCGAACGCCCCCTTGTCCACCACGAAATCAACCTTGAAATCCTCCATCGCCGGATAGATAAACTCTTCGATCACCGGCGACAGACGGTGGATCTCATCGATAAAAAGAATGTCGCCCTCGTTGAGATTGGTCAGGATCCCCATCAAATCGCCGGTGCGCTGCAGCGCCGGCCCGGCGGTGGCAACCAGCTTCGTACCCATCTCATTGGCGATAATATGCGCCAGCGTCGTCTTCCCCAGCCCCGGCGGACCATAGAACAGGATATGCTCGATCGCCTCCTGCCGCCCCCGCGCCGCTTCAAGCGATACTCTAAGTTTTGCGCATAACTCCCCTTGCCCGACATAGTCGGCCAGACTCGAAGGCCGCAGGGTCAGAAGCTGCCGATCCTCCTCGGGAATGATCTCCTCACCCGAAACGATTCGTTCGCGCGCCATCAGACCGTCGCCTTCCGCATCTGCTCGTTCCTGAATATGATCGTGATCAGATCCTCAACCTTGCCGATCTTCGGCTTCTGTTTCAGCGCCGCGTCGATCATCCGCTCCGCCTCGCCCCGCGAATACTGAAGCTGCATGAGGACCTCGAGTGCCTCCTCGACAAACGGCTCGGGCTCGGCCGTCTTCCCTTTCGAAAGCGGCCGGTCTTCTTTCGACAGGGCGAACTTGGCCACCTTGCCGTGAAGTTCGGCGATAATCTTCTCGGCCAGCCTCGCCCCTACCCCGGGGAGTCGGTTCAGCCGTCCGGCGTCTTTGGTCTCGATCGCCGAGGCTATATCCCGAATCGGGATCGTCAAACTCTTGAGCGCCTTCTTCACGCCCAGCCCCGAGACATTGGTCAGCAGCGAGAAAAACTCGCGGTCGATCGGGCTGGTGAAACCGACCAGTCGCGGGTAGTGCGATGACTTCTTGTCGCCCGCCTCGATATAGTAAATCGTCTCGAATGCGATCTCGGTCCCGAGCGGATTGTCTTCCTTAAGGCGGTCGGCCAGCGCCGAGGGCAGCATGATCTCGTAGAACACCCCGCCGTTCTCTATCAAAACGGTGTCGTCGTTGATCTGGCTCAGACGGCCGCTGATCCGGCTGATCATACCGCCACCTCGTTGTGGGCGACCGCCCGGCAGTGACAGAGCGCCACCGCGAGCGCGTCGGCGGCATCGGCCGGTTCCGGCACATTCGCCAGGCCGAGCGCGGAGCGGATCATGAGCTGCATCTGCTGCTTGCTCGCCCGGCCGTTGCCGGTGAGCGATTTTTTGATCCGTGTCGATGCATACGGCTGCACCGGGACATTGGCCTCGGCCGCTTTCAGGAAAATAATCCCCCGGGCGTGGCCCATGATTATCGCCGTTTTCGGGTGGCCGTAATGTGAGTACAGCTCCTCCACCGCCACGATATCCGGGTTGAACTGGGAGATAATCGTCTCGATCTCGCGGGCGATCTCACACAGGCGGTCGGCCATCGGGTCGGTCGCTTTGGTGCGCACCACCCCCGCCTCAAGCACCTTGATCTGCTCATTGGTGTCCTCGAGCAGGCCATAGCCGGTGATATTCAATCCGGGATCGATTCCAAGTACGCGCATGGGCTCAAGGAACGGCTTTTGCCCCTTAAATTCAACTTAAAACTGGCTTCGCAGACGTCACATATGTACCGTGTGG
>CAYPYM010000332.1:3223-4518 GCA_964414435.1 uncultured Ignavibacteriales bacterium
GTCCCGCAACGGGTTACGCGGTCTGACCGCAACCCCTTGATCAACCAATCGTACCTCACCCCAGCAGTCCCGGCAAATCCACGATCGAATCAATCGTCCGATCCGGCGTCACCCCCGACTCCGCCACCAGATTCTCGCGGTACTTCCCCGTCTTCACCAGCACCCCGCGCAGACCCGCCTTCTGCGCCCCGCCGACATCCGAAAGCACATCATCGCCGATCATAATCGCCCGCTCCGCCGGCACCCCGATTTCTTCGAGCGCCGTCTGGAAAAACAGCGGCTCCGGTTTCCCGATCACCGTCGCCTCCTTCCCCGACGCATACTCCAGCGCGGTGATAAACGCCCCGATATCGATCTTCAACCCCTCCCCGGTCTGCCAGAAGCGCTGCTTGTGCAGCGCAAGCAGTTTCGAGCCGTCGAGAAGGAGATGAAACAGACGGTTCATCAGCTTGTAATCCCACGACTCATTGTAGTTGCCGACCACGATCCAGTCGGGGTCGGTGTCGGTGCGGGCGAAATCGGTGAAATCGTCCTGCGTGCTCTCGTCCATGACCAGGAGCACGGTCGGGTTGCCCTGTTTCCGCAGGTACTCCGCCGCCACGCGGGGCGGCGTGACAAACTCGCGTTTCTCGATCGGCATTCCGAGCCGCTGCGCTTTCCGATAGAGCGATTCGAGACTCCGCGTGGTCGTATTGGTAACAAACCGGCACGGGCGTCGGAGACGCTCTTTCAAAATCCGGATCGTTTCAGCGGCCCCGGGGTACGGCGTATCATCGAGCCATATCACCCCGTCCAGATCGCACAGGATGCCGTCGACACCGGTCAGTTTCAGTTCCTGCATTCCGCGTTGTCCCCAAAAGCAAAGCGGAGACAGCCGTCTCCGCTTCGAGTGATCTTCTCTGCCGGACCGGGTCCGCCGACGCGGCTATCCGGCCAGCTTCTCCATGAGAGCTTCGTCGATATCGAAATTGGAATACACCTTCTGGACATCGTCGTGCTCCTCGAGCAGCTCCATCAGCTTCAGCATCGAGTTGGCCTCGTTTTCCTTCTCGAGCTTCACCGAAGTTTCCGGCTGCATCGTGACCTCGGCCTCGGCGATTTCGATCCCCTTGGCCTCGATCGCCTCGCGGACCTTGTCGACATCCTCGGGCGGCGTGACGATTTCGAAGGCGCCCGAATCGGAGGTGAAATCCTCGGCGCCGTTGTCCATGGCGATCTCGAGCAGGGTGTCCTCGTCGACCCCTTCGGTATCAACCGTGATCACGCCTTTCTTGTGGAACATCCACGCCACGCAG
>CAYPYM010000333.1:0-4517 GCA_964414435.1 uncultured Ignavibacteriales bacterium
CGATCGGCGCAAATCGTGGGGACCGTGGATTGCACCGGTTCGTTTTGAAAGGCAACTATTTAATCGAGTCGGACCGGCGGAAAATTGTCCCCCGAGTTATCCCCAGCGGGGCACCCCCGAAGGCGACTTTTTTCACATTCCCGACGGTTGGTATCTTTCCAGACCCTTTCCACAGCAACTATACACATTCTGTTAGTAGAGCAACGAGGCGGAAATCTGGTCGATTTTCTCCCGCAATCCCGGCTCCGTTGACATCTTTTTCGAGATCAGGTCGCAGGCGTGGATCACGGTCGAGTGATCCCGGCCGCCGAACGCCGCCCCGATCAGCTTCAGCGAGTTGTTCGTCAGCGAACGCGACAGATACATCGCCACCTGACGGGCCAGTACAACATCAGCCGTCTTCTTTTTCGCTTTCATCATCTGCGGCTCGATATTGAAGGCTTCCGCCGCCTTTTTCTGGATCGCGTCGATATCGATCTCTTTCCGCTTCGAATTCAGCGTGTCGCCCAGCACCTTTTCGGCCATCTTGAGGTCAACCTCGGTGCCGCGGAGCGACGCGTACGCCAGAACCCGGATTAGGGCGCCTTCGAGTTCACGGATATTGGTCGTGACCTGGTCGGCGATATACCGCACGACATTGTCCGGCATCACCGTGCCCTCGGTTTCGAGCTTCTTGTACAGAATGGCCGTGCGGTTTTCGAGATCGGGCGCCTGAAGGTCGGCGACCAGACCCCACTGGAACCGCGACAGGAGACGTTCCTCCAGTCCCTTGATCTCCTTCGGCGGACGGTCCGCCGTCAGGACGATCATTTTGCCCTGGTGGTGGAGGGAATTGAAAGTGTGAAAGAACTGCTCCTGTGTCGATTCCTTGCCCGAAAAGAACTGGATGTCGTCGATGATGAGCACATCGACATCGCGGTACATCCGGGTGAAATCCGAGATGGTGCGATCGGAGATCGAGGCGATAAAGTCCGAGGTGAATTTTTCTGAGGTGGCGTAGAAGATCCGCTTGTTCGGAAACGCGTCGAGGATCGAATTCCCGATCGCCTGCACGATGTGCGTTTTGCCCAGACCGGTGCCGCCGTAGATAAACAGCGGGTTGTACTTGGTCAGGCCGGGGGCCTCGGCGACCGCCATGGCGGCGGCGCAGGCAAACTGGTTGAAGTCACCCACCACGAGTGAATCAAAATCGTACTTGCGGTTCAAATTGTGATTCTGGTGGGAGTGATGCGGCGGTTGTGTCGCGGCCGACGGTGGCGTCGGCGCGCCGGTTGCGGGAGCAGTGAAATTCAGCGCGGTCTGGTCACTCTGGTCCGGCTGAGCAATGATGTACTCGACACCGTACGACTGGCCGAGAACCTCCCGGAAGGCCTCGTCGATCATGTCGCTGAAGTGTCCCTTGATCCAGTCCGCCACGAACTGATTCGGTACCGCGAGACGAAAGCCGCCGTTGCCGTCGGATTCACCCCGGATCGGTTTGAACCAGGTGTTGTAAGACTGCTCGTTGAGACGTTGCGCGATATAGCGCAGGCAATCTTTCCACTGCTGGGAGTTTTGGATGGTTGGTTGTTGGAGAGACAAAATACCTTCCCCCTCAGTTGGGATGTATATGTTATCCACAGAACACCTCATTGCGACCAAAGCAGATACCGGCTCGTCGACCGCGTTCACACACGGTTATCCACATCCTTATGAACAACAGGCCGATGGTATGGGTTTTGTAAGGGATTGCCGGACAGGGGCTTTTCGCCGGGATAGAAAAGCTGCCCACACTTTTTGCACAATCGGGTGTTCCCTTGCTTTCATGCGTATGAATAGAAATACGGCGCGCCTCCGTCAAGGGGCGCGCCGCATTAATTTCCACATACTTTGAAGTGATTCTGTGAACGTCGATTAGACGAACAAAAACCTTACGATTTTCTCACAGGCGTTATCCACATTTCTTCCATTCACATTCAACGCCGCGTGAACGCCGCGCACCGCATAGGGTTATCGCACTACCGCCGCCTCGATCCGACGAGCAAGCGATTCGAACAACGCCACATCCGCAGGAGTTCCGTCAAGCGCCGCCGGATGACCGGTGTCGGATCCTTCACGGATCTCACGACGCAACGGGATCTCCCCTAAGAACGGCACGTGAAGTTGTTCGGCGAGTTTTTTCCCGCCGCCTTCACCGAATATGTAATCGCGCCCGTTCGGCGTTTCATAATACGCCATGTTTTCGATCACCCCCATCACTTTCATCTTCGTCTGATTCGCCATCCCCGCAACCCGTCCCGCCACATGCGTTGCGGTGGCCTGCGGCGTGGTCACGACAAGCAGCTCCGACATCGGCAGCGCCTGGGCAATCGTGATCGTGACATCGCCCGTCCCCGGCGGAAGGTCGAGAAAGAGCACGTCGAGGTCATCCCATACCACGTCGGAGAGAAACTGCTGGATCGCCTTGTGCAGCATCGGGCCGCGCCAGATCACCGCCTGGTCCTCCTCGACAAAGAACCCCATCGAAATCACCTGAAGGTTCTCACCGACCCGCGGCGGAACGATCTTGTCGTCGAGCGCGGTCGGTTTCGACGTGATCCCGAGCATGTGCGGAATCGAGAACCCGTAGACGTCGGCATCGAGCACGCCAACCTTGTACCCGAGGCGTGCACAGGCCGAGGCCAGATTCGCGGTGACAGTCGACTTACCGACCCCGCCCTTACCCGAGGCCACCACGACAAAGCGCTTCGCGATACGGGACAGATCGGCGTTGTTACTGCTCGCGCCGGCGGCCAGGCCGAGCCGGTCCTTGACCCGCTGCAACTGCTCCGGCGACATCACATCGAACATGACATTGACCCCGTCGACCCCGTCCAGCGCGCCGATCCCGCCGGTGACATCATCGACTATCTTCTGCTTCATGGGACATTCGGGGACCGTGAGACTGATCGCAACGGTCACCTGGCCGTTGTCGATATCGATCGACCGGACCATGTCAAGTTCGGTCAGGGGGCGGCGCAGTTCGGGATCGTTGATTCCCGAAAGCACCCTGAGAATATCTTCCTGTGTGGGCATATCTCCAGACCATCCTTTATCGTTCGTACAGCCGTCAGGCGGCGGCAGAGTCGACCGGAAGCACGATGTTTCCGCCGGATGCAATATAGGCGGTGTGATGCGGACGGCAAGGGGGAAATCTTGAAGGGCGGTCTCGTCAGACCGATTCGGTATGGGGATCGTCGGGACTCTCCTCGCTCACTTTCGGCAGTTCGGCCGCGCGATGGTGGCGATGGAGGAAGAGGGTGATGATCAGGAACACGATCGAGCACGAGATCGCACTGTCGGCGATATTAAACGTCCACCAGCGATCGAGATGATAGCCCCAGATGTTAATGGTGAAGAAGTCGACATCGATAAAGTCAACCACCTGCCCGAACCGGACCCGGTCGATAATATTACCGATCGCGCCGCCGGCGATCAAGGCGAGCGGATACGAAATCCGCGCCAGATGGCGATTTACCACCAGGTAATAGAGAACGAAGATGAGAATGAGGATAGCCGCGATCAGATAGTACATGACCGAGCCGAAATTGGTGCCGAGCGCGCCCCCCTTGTTGAACACGAGGGTGAACATAAAGAACCGCCCGAGCACTTCTTTCGGCTGCAGCGGCTCGAGAGCCGCCAGCGCCCAGATCTTGGTGGCCTGGTCGAGCACGACCACCACGACAAGCGCGATCACGGGGCCGATCAGGGTCGAGAAGCTACTTTTTTCCGCGGGCTGCATCTTCCTCGGCTGCCTTGCATTCGATACAGTAGCGCGCGTGCGGGACCGCCTCGAGCCTTGCCTTGCTGATATCCTTGCCGCACTTCACGCACTTGCCGAAATCCTTGCTGTCGATCCGTCGCAGCGCCTCCTCGATATGGTAGAGGAAGCGACCCGACTTGGAGGCGAACATGAACGACAGCTCGCGCTCCATGGCGTCGGTCCCCTGGTCGGCCATATGGTAGGAGTACGAGGAGATATCGCCGCTCGAGTCGCGGATCGTCTGCTGGATCGACTGCTTCATCGTATGCGACATTTCTTCGAGGATCGCCTTTTTCTTGGCGAGCAGCAGCTTGCGGAGTTTGTCTTTTTCCGTCTTTCTCATGATTCTCTGTGCTGGTTATGCTTTGGCGACAGCGATAGCGCTCTTTTCGCCATTAATGTTCCATTCGGTGGCGCCGTTGACCTTGCCCTGATCCGCAAACGTGATCGAATCGGCCAGGGTCTCCCGGCGAATAAACTCCTCGTACCGCTGCGCCGCCGAGCGAAGCCGCTCGCCGGACGCTACCGTAACGGTAATGCGGTCGGTTACCTCAAAGCCAGAGGATTTTCGCATATTCTGAATCTTATTGACTATCTCGCGGGCAAATCCCTCGTTGACAAGCTCTTCGGTCAGTTCGGTCGACACCGCGATCATCAGGCCGCCGTCGCTCTCGACCGCAAACCCCTCGCGCTCGTTCCGGATCACCTCGACCTCGTCGCCGGTCAGCACAAACTC
>CAYPYM010000334.1:0-2875 GCA_964414435.1 uncultured Ignavibacteriales bacterium
TCAGTTCGTCACCCCGTTTACCCGGCATCATGATATCGGTCACGACCACATCGACCCGGTTTCGGGCGAGATGCACCAGCGCCGCCTCGGCCGAGGTCACCGCATCAACGTGGAATCGCTCCATCTCCAGCAGGTCCTTGAGCAGCTCGCCGATCGCGATATCGTCGTCCACCACCAGGACCCGGGGCTTGCCCCGAAGCTGTGCCTTGGTCAGCTTGGCCTCGAGCGTCGCCGAACTGACCGGCAGGACCATCAGGTCGGTTATACCTAACCGCAGGTACCGGCCGATCGCGTCCTCGGGGAACGCCGGGTCGGCCATGATAATCGGGATGCCGCTCATGCGGTGATCGCTGCGCATCCACTGCAGAAAGGTATCAAGGCAGGAATCGACCGGTGAATGCTCGGCGATCACCAGGTCGATGAACGGGTCGGATTCCAGCGCCCGGCGCCCCTCGGGACACGATTCAGCCGCAGTCAGGGTGTGGCCGCGCTCCTCCAGCGCTTCAAGAAGAGTTACCCACTCACCCTGCCGGCGGGCTATTGTCAGGATATGCACGTTGCCTCCGGGCGGTCGTTCAAAGAGAAAAACAGCAGTCTTTGTGGTGGTATCGGCCAAACTCGGGCCGGGCTGAGGCTTTGGAGGAGATTAGAGGAGAACCTGCCCGGCCCTGACAGAACCGGGCAGGGAAGATCTGTTACTGGCGCTTCCAGATGAAATTGGGCCGGACATATCCGATCCGGAACCCGAAACGCTGGGTGTTGCGGTAAGACGGTGCCGATTTGTCCTCGGTCTGCTCGGCCGTTTCGACCGCGATCTGCTCGACACCCGCGGCGCCGGCATCGATAATCCGTCTCGCCAGCAGGGCCGACTGCGCCCCCCGGCCCTGATGGGTGGGGAGAGTGGCAGCCATATCGAACCACGCCGTCTTGCCCTTGACAAACGTTGCAGCGGTCGCCACGAGCTGCTCGCCGTCGAACGCGGCATAATGCTGCCAGCCCGGTCGGCCGAGCGTTTCGGCAATCCACTCGGCGAGATGTTCATCCCAGCCGAACGCCGTCGTCACCACTTTACCGAACTTGAGCCCGTGATCTCGTCCGACCTTGCGAATTACGAGATCGGTCGTCACCGGCGGGGGCGGCGAACAATCCCGGAAGAGCTTAACCCAGTTGTTGTACCACGTGAGACCGTGGCTTTCCAGAAGACTGCGCGCGCCCGGGGTCGCGGTCGGGCCGGCCAGTTGCACGAAAAAGCGCGGTACTCTGGCCCGGAGAAACATATCCAGCGCCGCCTTGACCAGCGGCCGATCCTCCGATCCGGGCAGACCGAATCCGATCACCCGATTCAGGCCGAGAATGTCGACATCCCTGACAATCGAAACCGCCATCGGTCCGATTTTGCGCGACTGAAGTCCGTGTTTCTCCGCCCAGCGGGGCGGCGCCGCCTTGTACCAATCCATCCAGGCGGCGATTTCAATCTCTTCGAGACCGGTCGCCAAGTCCTTGGAGACTGCGATCGTATGCATAGAACCCTCCAAATAATATATGCGGGGAATCCGCTGGGTCTGCATTGACATCCAATTATACGAAAGGGTGCGCCGGCTCGACGGTTTTAATTGGATTCGACCAGTCCATTTGTACGATTTTCTTCCGCCGCTGCGATTTCACCCGATTCGATCGTCATTGACCCCCGCCTCGGTTTTGTGTACATTGCGGCACCTGAATCGACTGTCGAAGATGGAGATAAGTGCTATGTCGTATCTGAAAGATGTTGACCCTGAAATATACGACGCCATCGTGCATGAAACCGAGCGCCAGGCGCTCAAGCTCGAACTGATCGCGTCGGAAAACTTCGTCTCCCGGGCCGTTATGGAAGCGGCCGGCGGGGTAATGACAAACAAATACGCCGAGGGCTATCCCGGCAAGCGATATTATGGCGGCTGCGAATGGGTCGATGTCGCCGAGGACCTCGCCCGCGAACGCCTCAAAAAACTCTTCGGCGCCGAGCACGCCAATGTCCAGCCCCATTCCGGCTCCCAGGCCAACATGGCCGTCTACATGACCGTCCTCGAACCCGGCGATAAGGTCATGGGGCTCGACCTCTCCCACGGCGGGCATCTCACCCACGGTCACCCGATCAACTTCTCCGGCAAGCTCTACGAATTCCACGGCTACCAGGTCGACAAGGAAACCGAAACGATCAACTACGACAGGCTCATGGCGCAGGCCAAAGAGGTCAGGCCGAAAATGATCGTCGCCGGCGCCTCGGCCTACCCCCGCACGCTCGACTTCCCGAAAATTCGCGCCGCCTGCGACGCCGTCGGAGCCTACATGATGGTCGACATCGCCCATATCGCAGGCCTCGTCGCCGCCGGCATCCACCCGTCGCCGATCCCCTACGCCGACTTCGTCACCTCGACCACCCATAAAACCCTCCGGGGCCCGCGCGGCGGGGTGATCATGTGCAAGGAACAGTACGCCGCCGACCTCGACCGGACCGTCATGCCCGGCATCCAGGGCGGCCCGCTCATGCACGTGATTGCGGCCAAGGCGGTTGCCTTCAAGGAAGCACTCACCGACGAGTTCAACGAATACCAGAAACGCATCGTCGCCAACGCCGCCGCCCTCGCCGAGGAACTCAAGCGGCTCGGCTACAAACTCGTCTCCGGCGGCACCGACACCCACCTCATGCTCGTCTCCTTTATCGATGTCCCCAAGGTGACCGGCAAGAAGGTCGAAGCGGCACTGGACAAGGCCGGCATCACGGTGAACAAAAACACCGTCCCGTTCGACCCGGAGAAGCCGTTCGTGACCTCCGGCATCCGCATCGGCACGCCGGCCGTCACCACCCGCGGCATGGGCGTCGCCGAGATGAAGG
>CAYPYM010000334.1:2885-4514 GCA_964414435.1 uncultured Ignavibacteriales bacterium
CCTGATCGACCGCGCCATCCAGAACCGGCGCAACGACGAGGAACTGGCCGCCATCGCCAAAGATGTCGCGAAACTGTGCGACCGGTTCCCGCTCTATCCCGAACTGCGCGCCAACGAATAGCGCCGGAGAAGAGGAACCACCTATTCCAAGGAGGGTCTCATGCTGTTTCAGGTGACCATGTTTCCGACCTCGAAAGGCACCGCGTCGGCATCCGAGGATGTCGCCCGCGTGATCGATATCATCGACAAGTCCGGCCTGCCCTATAAGCTCACCGCGATGGCCACCGTCATCGAGGGCGAATGGGACCGGGTGATGGAAGTGCTCAACAAGGCCCGCCTGTCGCTGAGGCGGCGCGGCCACGAACGGATCTACATCAGCATCACTATCGACGACCGCCGGGGAGCGAGAAATCGACTCACCGGGAAAATCAAATCCGTCGAGGACCGGCTCGGACGGGAGGTGAAGAAGTGAGTACCGATATTTGCGTCGTCTTTGTCTCGCTGCCGCGCGACGAAGCTCGCAACCTGGCCCGGGCGCTGGTCGAGAACCGGCTCGCCGCCTGCGTGAACATCGTCCCGAAGATCGAGTCCTACTTCATGTGGGAGAACGAGGCGCAGTTCGACGAGGAGTCGCTGCTGATCATCAAGTCCACCGTGGCGAAATTCGACTCGCTGCGGGAATTCGTGCAGCAGGTGCATCCCTACGAACTGCCCGAAATCATCGCCGTGCCGGTGACCGCCGGCCTCTCCGAGTACGTTGACTGGGTCCGCAAAGAAACGGGGGAGGAGTCGATCGGGGAGGGCAGTACCGAGGAATAAGTGGCAGCACCCCCGCCAATCACCTGAAGGGTGTCGCCACCCTTCGACCGGCTCAGGGTGACGGTCGGAGTGTATCGGTAGTATGGTAAGGTCGCACCGTCATGGTGAGCGGAGTCGAACCATGACCTGCAGTAGCGCCAGGCAAGAACAACCACGAACGTAAACTATGCGATGCCCCAACTGCGGACATGAAGAAGACAAGGTGGTCGACAGCCGCAAGTCCAACGACGGCCGCGCCGTGCGCCGCCGCCGCGAATGTCTTAACTGCCACCAGCGCTTCACCACTTACGAATACGTCGAGCACTCGCAGGTAACCGTCCTCAAGACCGACAACCGCCGCGAGCCGTTCGACCGCACCAAGATCGAGCACGGCATCAAGCTCGCCTGCAACAAACTGCCCGTTTCGCGCGATCAGATCACGGCCATGGTCGACGATATCGAGGCGGAGATCAACGCCCGCCCCGGCAACGAGATCACCTCGACCCTGATCGGCGACCTCGTCATGGCGAAACTGCGCGGCGTGAGCGATATCGCCTATGTCCGGTTCGCCTCGGTCTACCGCCAATTCCGCGACACGACTGAGTTCCTCGAAGAGATCAAGAAGCTCCTGAAGTAGGTCGGGACCCCGACGGTCCTGGCATCCGGGCTGCAAATTCGTTCCATCACCCAAACGGGAGCACGCGCATGAACCAATCCCGGAAATCCGTCCTCTGGCTCTACTGGCTCATCATGGCCGCCGGCTTTGTGGCGAGTTTCGGCATTTTCACCCGCCCGATCCAGCGCTTGCCAGTGATGTTCTGGCTCGCCGGC
>CAYPYM010000335.1:0-4504 GCA_964414435.1 uncultured Ignavibacteriales bacterium
CGCCGGGCGGTATGCTCCGACCAACTGTAAACCCCTTCGAAATCCGGATACTTCTCCGGCTCGACCGGTTTCCGGCTGATATAGCCGGCGCTTTCGATGGTGTCATCGTATTCGGCGATGAGCCGGTCGAAATCAACGTCGCTGTATTTCTCGCGAAAATAGATGGCATCGAGCGACAGCCTCGGTTTGATCTTCGGCGCGACCGCCGGTTTGCCCAGTGACATTCCCATAACCGGATACACCAGGCGGGGGAGACCGATGAGCTGCCCGACCTGATCGGGATGGTTGCGGATGCCGCCCACCATCACGCCGCCCAGCCCGAGTGACTGGGCCGCCATCAGGGCGCGGCTCGCCGCGAGGGCGGCATCGACGGTAGCGACGATGAACGCCTCGGTGTCGCCGCCGTTGAAGCCGTAACCGCGTTGCTCGTTGAGACGGCTGAGACGGTAGAGGTCGGCGCAGAAGATGAGGAACAGGGGCGCCCGGACGATATGATTCTGGTCGCCGCAGAGGTGAGCGAGGACCTCCTTCTTGGCGGAATCGCGGACGCCGATGATCGAGTAGGCCTGAAGGTTCGACGAGGTCGGCGAGCGCTGGGCAGTGGTGGCGATCAGGCGTTCCTGTTCGTCGGTGATGGGGTCGTCGGTGAACTTGCGGCAGGAGCCGTGGGAGTTGAGAAAGGCGATCAGGTCGTTCATGCGGTCGGATCCTCCGAAGTAAAAAGGGCGGGAAGCGAACTTCCCGCCCAATATAGTCAATCGCGCAGGCGAATCAACCGCGACGCACCGAGATGGTCGGGGAGACGTAGTCGCGCTTGGCGCCCTTGGCCGATTCGATCTGGCGCAGCACTTCCTTGAAGTGGGCGCGGGTCATGTCATCGAGCTTGTTGGACGAGAGCGCCTTTTTGGCGCCGGCCTCGATGATGTCGAGATCGTCCGCGGCAAGGGTGATGGCATCCGACGGCAGCACCGACGAATCCATGAGGTACATCTGGGTGAGCCGTTTCAGGTGCAGGAGCTGCAACTGACGGCGGTACGAATTGACATTCGACGGGCCGTTCAGCTCGCCCCAGATAGCGCGGCGGAGGTCGCCGAACTCATCAGCCATCGTGTACTTCTGTTCGCCGGGAGCGTAGCGCTCGAGATTGTTCACCAGGCGGGCCAGCAGGACCGGGCTGTAGAGGTAGTTGATGGCCCGGTTCTGGACCGACAGCACGCGGGCGTGCAGCGGGTAGTCGATGGAACCCTGGCTGAACATGGCGCCGGTGAAGTCGGGCAGACGCTCGCCCTGCAGCTTATTGACGAGATCCGACGGCAGGTCGAAGGCGTCGGCGGCGAAAATGTTATCGGCGAGGAATTTCATGGCCCGTTTCTGCTGGGCGTAGGAAACCGGCTTGAATGGCAGATTTCCGGGAGAGTCACCGACGTGGTCCCGGGTGTGGTAGATGCCGCCGACCTGACGGCTGGCGAAATTCGCGGATTCGATAAAGGCCCGCCATCCGGTCGTGAAGGCGCGCAGGACCTGCTGGTAGCCCATGCCCTTTTTCTCGAAGTCCTTCATTGAGTTCTTCCAGAGATCGTGGGTCATGCGCATCCGCAGATCGCAGTAGTTGAGCGGGTTCTGGCCCTGGTCGAAGAGCATGCAGACCGGGTCGATGCCCTGCGGGCCGGAGCCGAAGGCGTCTTCGTCGGTGCCGTACGCGAGCTTCGGGTCGCCGGCTTTGGAGGCGATCTCCTGGAGCGCGGGCCACTCTTCCTCCGGCGTCTTGCCGTCAAACTCCGAGTAGGCGTACTGGATGAACCAGTCGTCGTACGGGCCCGGGACCGAGGCGTAGAATTCGCCCTGCGGTTGGCCCTTCTCGGCGATGTTCGGCGGTACGTAATCCATGACCGATCCGCCGGTCGCGTTTTCGAGCGTAAACTGGCGGCTGTTGATATCCTTGAGCGGATAGATCGACGAGCCTTTGAAGTTGTGGCGCATGCCGAGCGTGTGGCCGACCTCGTGGGCAACGAGGTTCACGATGTACGAATAGACGTATTCGTGCGTCAGCGAATCCTTGTTGGCCAGGTCGCCTTCAGTGGCCATCAGGTAGGAATAGCCGAACGCGGCTTCCTGGGCCGACTCAGCATCGTAGTCGCAGTAGTACGGGTCGTGCTGACGTTCGTACTCTTTCCATTCTTTCAGCGGGTCTTCTTTTTCCGGCGTGCTGCCGTCGTAGGAGACCGGCTTGATGTAGTAATCCATGTTGTTGTACATGTAGCGGATGAAGTCGGCGGAGACGCGAACGTCGGCGTCGTACAGCTCGCCCGTCCACGGGTTGGCGTGGCTCGGGCCGACCGCATAGCCGCCGCCCGGCATGACCATCCAGCGGACGGTGTTGTAGCGGACATCGGCCGGATCCCAGGTCGCGGTGTCGGGCATCTGCTTGGCGATGATCGCATTGCGGAAACCGATCTTCTCGAACGACTTGTTCCAGAATTCGATACCCTCGGCCACGGCGTCGCGATATTCCTTCGGCCAGGTGTTTTCGACCCAGTAGACGATCGGCTTCACCGGCTCGGAGATACGCGCGTCGGGGTTTTTCTTCTTGAGATTCCAGCGGTTGATATAGCGCACGTACGGGCTGTAGGTGTCCATGTGGGTGTAGTCCATGTACATCGTCAGGAAGCTGCCGACCCGGTCGTCGGTCAGGCGCGGCACGTAGCCGTCGTCCGCGGGGATCGACGCGATCGAGTAGTGGTAGACGTGGTACATGTCGTAGGGACTGGCCAGGGTCGCGCCGTTCATCGGCTTGCCGGTCTCATAGTGCAGGTGAACGTCGATCTCCGAGTTTTCCGGGAACGACTTGATATCACCGAAATAGCTGTTTCGCTTGTCGAACCGAATGCCCATGCCGGCCGCCTGGCCGAGGAAGTAGCTGAGGTTGCTGGCGTCCTGCACGAAGAGGTCGGCCGGATCGATCAGGATCGCTTTGGTCGAATCCTCGGGCATGGACTTCACCTCGGTGGAGGCGCGGAGGTTGTCGGAGATTCCGTGCTGCACGGCCTTGAAGGTGGTCGACGACGAGTCGGCCTGGAGGCGCGTGTTTTTCTCCATCATCATGATGCTCTTGCCGACCCGCTGGAAATAGAACGGGTAGGCTTCGCCCATGGAGGCGTTGTCGAAGAACGAGCCTTCGGCGGCGGAACGGGTGCCGTTGCAGAGGTAGATCGGTCCGAACTGGTCGGGCTTGATCTCCATGAGGAGGCTGTTGTCGGTGGTGTCGCGGTAGAAGGTGAACAGGCCTTCGATTTTGACCTTGTCCTTGATCAGTTCCGCGAACGGTTTTTCGCCGCGCTGGCCGGGTGCCTGCTGGGCGTGCTGCGGTTTCTGCGGCTGCTCCTTGTGTCCGAACACGCGGACCCGCCGTCCGGCCTCGGCCTGCGACATCGGCAGGCTGAGAAGCGACAGCGCGATGGCCGCGAGGCCGAGATACTTAATGCGCATGGGAACTCCTCGAATAGTACTTGTGGGTATTAAGAATGTGGAAATTCATAATCTCTCTTATTACGGGGTTTTGACGGTCAATGTTCCCGCCCCGCCTCCAAATTATCGCACTCGCATTGCAGTCCGGTCCGGTCATCTCAGATCGTCGTGGTCGCACCGCCACGCCAGGTAGGCACGGCCTCTGGCGGTCAGGTCGTAGTAGGTGTGATTGCGATGTTTGATCCACTTGTTGTCCACCACCCCTTTGCGATACTGAATCATGAGCGGTTCGACCCGGGCCAGCAGACCGAGATCGCGCAGCTTGCGGTGGCGGTCGAAGGCTTCCTGTTTGCTGATCCCGAGCTTGCGCGCGACCACCTGGGCGTAATCGACGCCGTAACGGTCGTGATGGGCGAGCACGGCAAAGTCGACCGGTTCGAGTGCGGCGTAGTCATCATCCGGCTCGAATGCCCCGCGCTCGTCGAGCACGTCGGCCCACGACAGCGCAACCAATCGCTCGGGTTCCGCCTTGCCCAAGTTAGGGCAGGTACGGCGATGGACTTTCAGCACGTTGTCGTGGCTGTAGTAACCGATAATCTCGTCGGGCGGCGTCGGGGTGCAGCATCGGGCCAGGGTGTAGGCGTCTCTAATCCGCAGCTCGTCGGCCATGGCCGGTAATATAGGTCGTTTTCGCCCTCCACGCCAGTAGTTTAACGTCGATTACGGTTGGCCGGGCGGCGCTCGTTTTGTACCTTACGGGCACACGACGCAGAGTGAAAGGACACCGATGACATCAGCGCTCATCACCTCCCCGGCGGGCGTGCTGGCCGCGCTGGCCGCCGTGACCTCGTTTTTCTTCTGGCTCGAGAAACGCACCGGCTGGCCGCTCTTCAATTATGTCCCGCCGCTCATCTTCATCTATCTCGTGCCCGTCGCGCTGTCCAACGGCGGGCTGATCCCGAGCAAATCACCCGTCTACGATTTTATGGGAGACAATCTGCTGCCGATGTTTCTCGTCATCATGCTGCTCGATGTCGAT
>CAYPYM010000336.1:0-1068 GCA_964414435.1 uncultured Ignavibacteriales bacterium
CGGATCGTACCCCTTGTCGGCGGCCCGGTCGGACGGGCAGGTGCTGCTCTGGGCCGCCACCGCGGCCGGCAACAGGGCGATCAGAAGACAGACCAATCCTGCGTACTTTTTCATACCCTCTCCTTCGGTAAATTGTATCGTGCGCCCCTGAGGGCGGATGTTAGATGACGTTGGTTTCTTCGACCGTGACCCCGGCGGCAAACCGCTCCACCGAAAGCGGCGAAACGTCGACCGACGGTTCCTTCCCGGTTATCAGTTCAGCCGTCACCAGTCCGGCGGCCGGCGCATGCATGAAGCCGTGACCGGAGAAGCCGGTGCAGTAAAAAAGCCCTTCGACACTCGGCTCGGGACCGACTACGCCATGGTGGTCGGGGGTGGTTTCGTACAGCCCGGCCCACTGGTTGGCCACCTCGGCCTCTTCGATCCGAGGGATACGCTCCATCGCCTTTTCAAGGATGGCGTCGGTATAATCCGGATCGATCGAGATATCAAAACCGGGCGCCGTGTCCTTGTCGGCCCAGCCGAGGAGAAGCCCCTTCGATTCCTTGTGAAAATAAAGCCCCGACCTGACATCGACCACCATCGGGAAATACGGCTCCACCCAGGGGAGTTCGCCGGTGGTCACGATCTGACGCCGGTACGGCTCGACTTTGCAGTCGGCCCCGACCATTCTGGCGATCAGGTTGGCCTGCGGGCCGGCGCAGTTGATCACGAGCGGGGTCTCGATGTCGCCCTGCGTGGTCATGACCTGAGTGATCCGTCCACGGTCGGTCTTGATACCTTTAACCTCGGCCTCGAATGCGATTTCGACTCCGAGATCGCGGGCGGCGTGCTCGTACCCGCTGAGAAACTCGTGCGGGTCGCCCAGGCCGTCGTCGTGGCAGAACGTGGCCAGCTGTACGCCCTCGAGACTGACATGAGGGGCGTACTGGGGGATATCCTCCGGTTTGAGCAGCTCGGTCCTCAGGCCGAGTGACTTTTGAAGTTCATAGCTGCGGGTGAACTCGGCCACTTCGTCATCACTCTGGAGCAGGAACATATATCCGACCTGATCGAACAGGGCGTCGT
>CAYPYM010000336.1:1078-4502 GCA_964414435.1 uncultured Ignavibacteriales bacterium
TAGGGGCCGGGGGTCTTCCTTAAAGGGGGGCAACTGCTCTACGTCGTGCTGGGCATCTGGATATTTACTTTAGTCGAAAACTGAGCCCGGATTCCGCCGGCCGCCTTGGAGGTGGCGCCGGTCCCGAGAAGCAGTTCTTTTTCGAGAACGATAATCTGCCCGTATTTTTCGCGCGCGAGGTGGAAAGCTACCGACATTCCGATAATTCCGCCCCCGACGATGACAGCATCGGCATGAGTGCGCATGGTTTATCCTCTCACGTCAGAAGTGGGGCAAAACGTGAACTTTTTCACGTATCAAAAGTATGCAAATCGCCTTGGTTGTCAAGCCCTTTCACCTTTTCTGAACCTTGCGGCCCGGGCTTTGTTGCCTATATTGTACGAGTTACAGCCGATCAAGTCGACTTCCTGCTGCCACACCCGGGTGATCGTGAATTTATCCTTGATTCGAAGACAAAAAGGAATAGATTCGTCATACTATGAAAGTGCCCTGGTTAGACAAGCTGGTAGCGCGCATACAGCCGTCCGGCACCAACATCCTGATCGTTCTGGCCGTGTTCGTCGGATTCACTACCGGTATCGGGGCCATTTCATTTATCGCCCTCATCAAATTCGCCAACAATTTCTTCTTCGGCCTGACCGACCAGATCCTCGCCGAGGGCCTGGGCAGCTGGTCGTTCAAATGGTGGCTCCCGATCATTCCGATGATCGGCGGTTTCCTGGTCGGCCCGATCGTCTATAAGTTCGCCGCCGAAGCCCGCGGCCACGGTGTTCCCGAAGTGATGAACGCCGTCGCCCGACTCGGTGGTATCATCCGTCCCCGCGTCGCCGCCGCCAAGGCGGTCGCCTCGGCCATCTGCATCGGCTCCGGCGGGTCGGCCGGACGGGAGGGCCCGATCGTGCAGATCGGCGCCGCCCTCGGTTCGACCGTCGGCCAGCTTTTCCGCATGTCCGGCGACCGGGTCAAGATTCTGGTCGGCTGCGGCGCCGCCGCCGGTATTTCATCGGTTTTTAACGCGCCGATCGCCGGCGTGATCTTTTCGCTCGAAATCATCCTCGGTGATTTTGCGATCACCACCTTCTCGCCGGTCATCATCTCATCGGTGCTCGCCTCGGTCGTGACCCGCTCGGTCTACGGCAGCAACCCGGCCTTCTCGGTGCCGCCGTACTCGCTCGTGTCGGCCTGGGAAATCCCGATGTACGTGGTCATGGGGATCCTGCTCGGCTTCCTCGGTGTCCTGTTCACCCGTTTCCTCGCCTGGCTCGAGGACATCAACGACGAACTCAAAATACCTGACGTTACCAAACCGGCGCTGGGCGGACTGCTTCTCGGTATCATTGCCATCTTCTATCCTCAGACACTGGCCGACGGTTACGAGACGATCAAGCTGACCCTCTACGGCCAGATCGGCGTCACGCTGATGGTCATCCTGATATTCGGCAAGCTGCTGGCGACCTCGCTTACCCTCGGTTCCGGCAACTCGGGCGGTATCTTCGCGCCGTCCCTGTTCATGGGGGCGGCCTTCGGCGGGTCTTTCGGCGTCCTGATCAACCACCTGTTCCCGACCGCCACCGCCAATCCCGGCGCCTACGCCCTGGTCGGCATGGCCGGCATGATCGCCGCCTCGACCCACGCCCCGATCACGGCGATGCTCATCATTTTCGAGATGACCTCCGACTATCGCATTATCTTGCCACTCATGGTGACAGTGGTCTTCTCCGCCATGGTTGCCCGGCGGATCTTCCCGTATTCGATCTATACCGTCAAGCTGGCGCGGCGCGGCATCGAAATCCGCGGCGGTAAGGATGTCAGCGTCCTCCGTTCCCATACCATCTCGGAGGTGATGGACCGCGAGTTCGAGACGGTCGACATCTGCGAAAACCTGCATGACATATTCGAACGGATCGAAAGCACCAACGAGACCTATTACCTCGTGATCGACAAAAAGGATCACTTCTGGGGCGTCCTCTCGTTCCAGGATATCCGCTCGGTGCTCTCCCAGCACACGCTCGACTACCTGATCATCGCCAAGGATATCGTCCACGAGGATTCGGTGACGCTTAATTTCGACGATGACCTCGAAAAGGCGTTCAGCATGTTCAGCCTGCAGGACCTCAAGCTGATCCCGGTGGTCGACGAGTACAACCAGAACAAGGTGATCGGGGTGCTCCGCCGCGAGGATCTGATCGACTATTACAACGGCCGCCTGATCGAGACCCTCCGTCGCTAGCCCCGCCCGCCCCCAAAAACACAAACTTGCCGCTGTCGGGCGCCCCCTGTAGATTTCCATCATGGCCACGTATGCCAAATTGCGCACCGACCTGGTCGCGACCTCGGTCGAGATCGACGGTCAGACGCTGTACAACGTCAAGGACCCGATTACGGGCAGCTATTTCCGCCTCCGCGAGCCGGACTACTGGCTCGTGCGGCAGCTCGACGGCGAGACGTCGTACGACGAGGTGGCGGCCCGCTTCCGCGACAAGTTCGGGTTCGACATCGACGCCGGAAACGTGCGGCAATTTGTCGCGGTGCTGGAGCGGCTGTATTTCCTCGATGACGGCCGGGCGGAACAGGCGACCTCGCGGGCGAGCTACAATGCCTCGCGGGGTGACAGCCTGTTTTCCCGCCTGCTCTTTATCAAGCTGAAAGCGATCAACCCGACCCGGGTTCTCGAGCCGCTGGCCCGCCTCTACCGGCCGTTTCACCGGCCGTTCTGGTTCCTTCTGTCACTGATCGTGATCATCTGGGGCGTCGGCCTCTTTTTCGCCAACCGGTCGGCTTTCTGGGTCGCCCCCGGCGAGCTGTTCAAGGTCGGCCCGATCGTGCTCATCTTTGCGGCCAGCTTCTTCTCGATCACCCTTCATGAATTCGCCCACGCCGTCACCTGCCGCCACTACGGGGGAGAGGTGCGCGAGATGGGCTTCCTCCTGCTTTTTTTCGCTCCCTGCTTCTACGCCGACCTGTCCGATGCCTGGTTATTCCCGAGCAAGGCACGCCGCATGGCCGTCACCTGGGCCGGGCCGTTCATGCAATTCTTCACCTTCGCGCTGTCCGTACTGGTCTGGCGGGTGACTGAACCGGGCACCTTTCCCAACACCTTCGCGCATCTCATCGTGCTCGTCAGCGGGCTGGCCGTGCTTTTCAACTTCAATCCGCTGATCAAGCTCGACGGCTACTATCTCCTGTCGGACTGGGTGGAGATCGCCAACCTCAGGCGGAAGTCGTTCGAGTACCTCGCCAACTGGCTCAAGCGGGTGCTGCTGGGCTGGCCGATCGACGCTATCGAAGCCGACCGCCGCCACCGGCGAATCTACCTCGGGTACGCGGTGTCGGCGTCGCTCTATTCGTTTTTCCTGATCGGTTACCTGCTCATTTTGATCGGGAAGTTCTTACTTGCCAAGTTTGGGGGATGGGGATTACTTGG
>CAYPYM010000337.1:0-4500 GCA_964414435.1 uncultured Ignavibacteriales bacterium
TTATCGCCGAGGGCGGTGAGGCGGCGACCTCCCGGCCGCTGCTGCTCGGTATCACCCGGGCCTCGCTGTCCACCGAGAGCTTCATCTCGGCGGCCTCCTTCCAGGAGACCACCAAGGTGCTGACCGAGGCGGCCATTTCGGGCAAGGTGGACTACCTGATGGGCCTGAAAGAGAACGTCATTATCGGCCATTTGATCCCCGCCGGAACGGGCATCGAAGAGTACAAAAACATCGATGTTATCAGCGACGACGAGGACGAGGAAGCGGCTGCGGCTGAAGGCGATGTCGGCGACGGCAGCGAGGAGAGCATGGCCGATATTTTTGACAAAAACGCTTGACATAACTGGCGGAACCGTTAAATTAGCGGTCTGTCTGAATTTCTGAGATTGGTGTTATAGGAGATACTTTGCCGACTATAAGTCAGTTAGTTCGAAAGGGCCGGAAGCGGGTGATCGAAAAGACCAAGACCCCCGCCCTGAATTCGTGCCCCCAGAAGCGGGGAGTGTGTACCCGCGTGTATACCTCGACCCCCAAGAAGCCGAACTCCGCCCTGCGTAAAGTGGCCCGCGTTCGTCTGACCAACCAGATCGAGGTCACCGCCTACATCCCCGGTGAAGGTCACAATCTCCAGGAACACTCAATCGTTATGATCCGCGGCGGCCGTGTCAAAGACCTCCCCGGTGTCCGGTACCACGTCATCCGCGGCACCATGGACACCGCCGGGGTGGCCGATCGCAAGCAGAGCCGTTCGAAATACGGCGCCAAGAAACCGAAAAAGTAGGATGTGACTGACCGATGTCCAGACGTACCTCAGCGGTTAAAAGAAAAGTCGTTCCCGATTTTAAATATAACGACCGACTCATCACCCAGTTCGTCTCCTGTCTCATGCGGGATGGCAAGCGCTCGACGGCGCAGCGCTGCTTTTACGACGCGCTCGACATGGTCGAGAAGAAGGGCGGCGACAGCGGTATTGAGACCTTCCGCAAGGCGGTCAACAACGTCAAGCCGGTGCTTGAGGTTCGCTCCCGCCGCGTCGGCGGCGCCACGTACCAGGTGCCGGTCGAGGTCCGTCAGGACCGCCGGACCGCGCTGGCCATTCGCTGGTTGATCTCCTACAGCCGCGCCCGTGGCGGCAACACCATGGCGGAGAAGCTCGCGGCCGAGTTCCAGGCCGCGGCGAACAACGAGGGTGCGTCCATTAAGAAGAAGGAGGACACACACAAGATGGCCGAGGCCAACAAGGCCTTCGCTCACTTCCGGTGGTAGGCGCTCGTCTAACGCAGTTGTTTAATGCGGGTCCCACGGGGCCCCTTAAATAGGGAACGGAAATTTTGACTTTGACGTACTCGTGGCGGTATTGAAGCGAGTTTGACATAGACTCCACCCCCGACCGGTAACGGTCGGACGGTCACCGCCCCTGATGAACGAAGCAAGAAAGTGACAGTTGGTCAGGGATTTTTTTTGTCTGTAGTGTGAAGCTGAAATGAAACTCGATCTCGTCAGAAATATCGGCATCATGGCCCACATCGACGCGGGCAAGACGACCACCACGGAGCGCATCCTGTTCTATACGGGCAAGACGCACCGGATGGGCGAAGTGCATGAAGGCGCGGCGACCATGGACTGGATGGAGCAGGAGAAGGAACGTGGTATCACGATCACCTCCGCCGCCACCACCGCCTTCTGGCGAGGCCACGCGATCAATATTATCGATACCCCCGGTCACGTCGACTTCACCGTCGAGGTCGAGCGGTCGCTGCGGGTGCTGGACGGCGCCGTAGCGCTTTTTTGTGCCGTCGGCGGCGTCGAGCCGCAGTCCGAAACCGTCTGGCGCCAGGCCGACAAGTACCGCGTCCCCCGGATCGCCTACATTAATAAGATGGACCGCACCGGCGCCAACTTCGCCCGCACCCTCGAAACCATGAACGAGCGCTTCGCCACCAAATGCGTCGCGATCACCGTTCCGGCCGGCGAGGGCGCCATGTTCGCCGGAGTCATCGACCTCCTGACCATGAAATTCCGCGTCTTCCACGACGAGTCCCAGGGCACCACCTTCGAGGATCTCGACGTTCCGGAAGACATGATTGAAACGGCCAACGCCTACCGCGAGAAACTGCTCGAAGCGGTGGCCGAATACGACGATCACCTGCTCGAGCAGTTCCTGCACGACGAGCCGCTCGACCCCGACCGGGTCATGGCCGCCGTCCGGAAGGCCACTATCGAAAACCACATGGTGCCGGTGCTCGCCGGGTCGTCGTTCAAGAACAAAGGTATCCAGAAGCTGCTCGACGCCGTTGTCGATTTCCTCCCGTCGCCGCTCGACATGCCGCCGGTCACCGGCCACGATGTCCACGACGAGGAGAAGCAGCTCGTCCGCCATCCGTCCGACGACGATCCGACCGCGGCGCTGGCGTTCAAGATCGCGACCGACCCGTATGTCGGCCGCCTCAGCTATGTTCGGGTGTACTCCGGCGTCATCAAGGCCGGCTCCTATCTGCTCAATCCGGCCGCCGGAATCAAGGAGCGCATCGCCCGCATCCTGCGCATGCACTCGAACAAGCGCGAAGATATCACCGAGGCCCACGCCGGCGACATCGTCGCCGTGATCGGCCTCCGCAAGACCACCACCGGCGACACCCTGTGCGATCCCAAGCACCCGGTCCTGCTCGAGCGGATGTCGTTCCCCGAGCCGGTCGTGTCGGTGTCGATCGAACCGAAGACGCAGGCCGATCAGGACAAGCTGACCGACGCCCTGATCAAGCTGGCCGAAGAGGACCCGACCTTCCGCGTGAAAGTCGACGAGGACACCGCCCAGACGATTATCAGCGGCATGGGCGAACTGCACCTCGAAATCCTGGTCGACCGCCTCATGCGCGAGTTCGGCGTCGGCGCGTCGGTCGGACGGCCGTCGGTGGCCTACAAGGAAACGATTACCAAGGAAGTGGAAGCCGAGGGCCGCTTCGTTCGCCAGAGCGGTGGCAAGGGCCAGTACGGTCACGTGTGGATTCGTATCCGCCCCGCCGAAGATGGCGTCCACTTCAAGTTCGAAAATAAGGTCGTCGGCGGGACGGTCCCCCGCGAATACATCCCGTCGGTCGAGCGCGGCGTCCGCGAAGCCCTCGACAACGGTCCGCTGGCCGGCTACCCGATGACCGGTGTCTACTGTGAACTGTACGACGGCTCTTACCACGAAGTCGACTCCAACGAAATGGCCTTCCGTGTGGCCGGTTCGATGGCGTTGCAGGCGGCCGCCCGGAAAGCCGGGACCGTCCTCCTCGAGCCGATTATGGATGTCGAGGTGGTGGTGCCCGAGGTGTACATGGGCGCCGTTGTCGGCGACCTCAATTCCCGCCGCGGCAAGATCAACGGTATGGTGCCGCGCGAGGACGCCACCGTCGTGGCCGTCGAGGTGCCTCTTTCCGAAATGTTCGGGTACGCCAACACCCTGCGCAATATCACGCAGGGGCGGGCGGTGTTCACTATGCAGTTCGCCCGGTACCGCCCGGTGCCGGCCGATGTGTCGAAAAAAATGTTGGAAAAAGTCAAGATATAGTGGAGGCAAGCCGGAGTTATGGCGAAGCAGAAATTTGAACGCACGAAGCCGCACGTGAATGTCGGAACGATCGGCCACGTGGACCATGGTAAGACGACGTTGACGGCGGCGATGACGATGGTGCTGTCGCGGAAGTCTGGTACTCAGGTTCGTTCGTTCGATTCGATCGACAACGCTCCTGAGGAGCGGGAGCGCGGCATCACGATCGCGACGGCGCACGTCGAGTACGAATCCGACAAGCGTCACTACGCGCACGTCGACTGTCCGGGTCACGCCGACTACGTGAAGAACATGATCACGGGTGCGGCGCAGATGGACGGAGCGATCCTGGTGGTGAGCGCGGCGGACGGTCCGATGCCTCAGACGCGGGAGCACATCCTGCTGGCCCGCCAGGTCGGAGTTCCGTACATCGTGGTGTACATGAACAAGGTTGATCAGGTGGACGATCCGGAGCTTCTGGATCTGGTCGAGCTCGAAGTTCGCGATCTGCTGAGCCAGTACGAGTTCCCGGGCGACGACATTCCGGTGATTCGCGGTTCGGCGCTTGAGGCGATGACGGCGGGCTCGGATCCGTCGAAGGGTCTCGACGCTCCTGAGTTCAAGTCGATCATGGAGCTTCTGGATGCGCTCGACACGTACATTCCGGAGCCGAAGCGCGAGAAGGACAAACCGTTCCTGATGCCGGTTGAGGACGTGTTCAGTATCACCGGTCGTGGTACGGTCGGCACGGGCCGGATCGAGCGCGGCATGATCAAGCAGGGTGAGGAAGTCGAGATCGTCGGCATCCGCGAGACCCGCAAGACGGTCGTGACGGGAGTGGAGATGTTCCGGAAGCTGCTTGACTACGGTGAGGCCGGCGACAACGTCGGTCTGCTTCTTCGCGGAATCGACAAGGACGAGATCGAGCGCGGTATGGTTCTGGCGAAGCCGGGATCGATCACGCCGCA